>DATEYD010000105.1:0-8290 GCA_035583445.1 Minisyncoccota bacterium | reverse complement strand
GCTGTTCTTCCGGTGGTCGGAACGCTCCGCGCTGTCGATCTCGCCAGTGAGCCTCATGCCGTCCCGGAGCCAGAACGTCGCCTCGATCCGCTTGCTGAGGACCGGATCTCCGAGCGAGCCGTAGAACAGCGAGAGCATGATATGCTCACGGGACGGACCGTCCGTGATCGGAACGCCTCGGGTGGCCATACGGCCTCCTTTATGAACTGCTCCTGGGTCGGTGCAGGAGCCATACACCCTTCGCCCTCGCGGACGGACCTGGCCATACGACCAGGAATTACTGCGTCACGACGTGTCGCCGGACTTCGTTCGGGACCTGCGACCTCCGTCCCCTGTCAGGTATGACACCCCCTAAAACCCGAGATATTTTGCCCTGTTCTGCAGATGTTCGTCAAGCGTCTTCGCGTAGATAATCTCGGAACCGTCGCGTGTCGAAAGGTAATACAAGAAATCGGATTCCTCAGGGTGTGCGGCGGCATGAAGCGCCCGCAGACCGGGACTACTGATGGGACCAGCGGGCAATCCAGCGCGCGCGTACGTGTTGTACGGCCCGTCGATTGTGATCTCGGTGGCAATGGGCGCTTGGGTCACGTCACAGAAACGATCGTATCCCCGTGAACGCACACACCATCCATAGGCAACCGTCGCATCGATCTGCAGCGCCATGTCCAATCCCAGACGTCGCTGGATGATGCCGGCGACCAATGCCATGTCATCGGCGGTCTTCGCCTCCTTCTCGAGGATGGAGGCGATGATCACCTGCTGGGAGGTGTACCCACCCGCGCGCGATACGAATTCGTCGCCCAGACGCACAGCAACGTCCGCAGGGCGGACACCCCTCGAGAATCGATACGTCTCCGGAAAAAGACGACCTTCCCGTTCGTGATAGGCTCCTGAGAATTCTCCCGCGAGCGGCGTTATCCCCAGTCGTAGGAGCAGTGCATCGAGTCCCCAGATGTTCGTACCCTCGGGAATCGTGAGCCGATAGTCGTCGGGAAGCGCGTCACCATCGGCGATCGCATCCACGAGGCTTGGCACGCTCTGGCAGGAACACAAGTGGTAGGTACCTGCCTGCAAAGAACCGGTCTTTCCGGTCAGGATGGCATACGAGAGGAATCCGATCCGGTGCCGAACGATCCCTTCGCGCTCCAAGATGCGTGCCACGCCCGATGCGCCTGTGCCATCGGGAATGACAACCTCCTGAACCGGTCCTAGCCGGTCCTCGGGCGTCCACAGGCTCATCAGCACGATACCAGAGAGCGCGATGACCGCCGCCAGGAGAATGGCGGCGGTCATCCAACGCGGTGGTAATGCGTCGTGAGGGATCACTGCAACGGTTCGGTATCGATCGCTTCACCCTCGGCGGTCACCGGAGGTACCGCCTCGAGCTGCGTGATCTTCGCCGTGAGCGTTTCGTTGTCCGGGTTGGTCTCCAGGATCACGCGGAGCTGCTCGAGCGCGCCGGTGACGTTCCCCTGCTCCTCGAGCAGGAGCGCCAGATACCATCGGGCGTTCGAATACTGGGGCGAGAGGAGCACGGCACGCTGCATCGCCGCGGTGGCGTCGGCCGTTCGGCCGTCACGAGCATACAGCAATCCGAGCTCGAAGATCAGGGTCGGGAGGTTCGGGTTGGCCGGGATCAGCTTCTCCAGCTGCGCAATGGCCTCATCAATCTTGTTCTGCCGGTCATACACCGCGCCCAGACTGTAGAGCGCGAGGCCGTAGGTCGGTGACTTCTCGATCGCTGCCTTGAATGACGTCTCGGCCTTGGCGAGGGACTCGTCGAAGAGCGCACGGCGCTCCGCTACCGTGCCGCTGGTCAAGGATGCGATAAGGTTGGCACGCGAGAGCCACATCTGTCCGACCGCGTAATCGAACGTCGGGTCGCCAGGTCGCAGCTCGCTCGCCCGATTGAATGCTGCCTCCGCTGACAATTCCACATCCTGAACAAGACCAGACAGTGACTGGTAGATGCGGCCGAGGTTCGCCCAGTTCTGCGCTTCGCCAGATGCCAGTTCGGTCGCCCGTTGCGCGCTCTGGACCGCCGAAGCGATCAGGTTCTGGATGCGTTGCGGACGCTCTGCGTCCTGGTCGGTCGCGTTGATCTCTTGCTGCAGGAGGATGAGGAACAGCTGAGACGCATCGCGATAGTAGCGGTCATTGTCGCTGTTCAGATTGATCGCGGACACGAAGCCGGTCATAGCCGCATCGGGATCCTGCATCGCCATCGCATCAGCGTACCGCGCATCGGCGATGTAACGGACCGAGGTGAAATAAACGCCGGTCAGCACCAGGATCAGCGCGGCGATGAAGCCCAAGGACGTCGCCAACGACCACATCGGGTGCTCTTCGATGTCCACGGTGCGCTGCCGGTCACCGGCGATGATGAGCGCGGAGAGCATCAGGAGCACATACCACACGAACAGCAGCGCGAAGTTGAACGGGTAGAGGAAGTACGCCACGGTCATGGCGACGGTTGCCGCCAGCGTGCCGGACGACTGCGCGGCGAAGCCCGCGCTCTCGCCCCGGGCGACCGATTCCGAGATCGCCCCGCCGAACCGGGCAACGACCTGGACGATGCACCAGAGCAGGAAGGCGAGCGCCAGGATGGCGACCGTACCGCCATGGACTGACGTGGTCAGGAACTGACTCATGCCGTCGAACATCTGCGCACCCGCGAGCTGCGTCTGCGCGAGCGCATCGACGCCGAACCGGTCGAACGCGAGGGAGAAGTTCTCAGGACCGAACCCGAACAGGAATCGGTCGGAGAAGACCCCCTTCGTGACGTCCCAGGACAGCCCGAACGACGGGCCGATCTCGATCGGGAAGTTCCCCTTGATCGACGTCGGGTTGAAGCCGACCACGTACAAGAAGGCACCGATGACGATCACGACCATGGGGATGATGAAGCGTGACAGGCCGAAACGGCGCTTCCGACCACCGTAATCCTCAGCGAGCCGCGTCAGGTTCAGCGAATCGAACGCGATCATCGCCAGCATGCTGGCGAGTGCGACCACCCAGAGCACCCACCAGTTCAGGATAGCGAGGACGACCAGGGAAACGGCCACACCCAGCACGGAGAACCATGCGGATGCCCGGCCGAACAATGACGACGTTGCCTTCGCGAACATCGGCAATGCGATCGCCGCAAGGACGCCTAACGCATTGAGCGAGCCGATGGTGTTGAATGCGCGCGAGTGCGTGAACGAACCCGGCAGGACGTACCAGGCGAACATCTGCAGGAGACCGACGATCAACGCCAGGATCAGGGAGACGGATAGCGCGTCGCGGAGCGTCCGCCCATGGTCCCGAATGACGTTCACGACGAGGAAGTAGAAGGCGGTCAGGACGGTCACGCTCAGGAGGGCGTCAGAAAGCGAATATCCGAAGCCGAACAAGCTCTTTCCCTTGTCCAGGGAAAATGCCGTCGCGATCGCCGAAGCGATGAACACGGCTAAGACGCCTTTGTCCATCGGCGATGTGCGGATCGAGAGCTTCCCGCTCACGACCACGCCCAGAAGCCATGCTACGACGCCGACGGAGGCGACGATCAGAACCAGCAACTGCTTGTTGTACTCCAGAAGGCCCGTCGTCCACGGAAGGTAGAATAACGGGAGGAGCACGACGGACGCGTAAATGATGACCTGGACGATCCGGTCATAGACGGACCCCGCGACGCCCCATCGTACAGATGGGGATGCGACGAACTGGGCTTCAACCGGTGCGGGAATGGGGTCATCCGCGTAGTCCGGCCGCAACACGTTCGGAACTTCGGGTTCCGAATAAGGGGCATACATAACACACGCAACGGTCAGACGCCTATCCGTCCCGAAATAGCGGAAGGGATGAGCTGCTGAGGCCGCTGTATTTACCACTCATGCTACCACACGCGTGTGTCCACCCTGTGGATAACGTATCTTTTGACGGCCCCGCACGTTTGCGCTACGATTCGAGCATTCATAAAGCTTGCAAGTCGCATATTGCATGTACGAATGTGCGACACATCCCTCCCCATGCCTAAGAAATATCTCTTCGTGCAGGAAGTCGCCCGCCTGCTCGGCGTCACCCCGCTGACCATCCGCAATTGGGACGCCCGCGGAAAGCTTGTCGCATACCGCAATCCCCTGAACAATTACCGCATGTACAAGGTGGAGGATGTCGAGGCGATCATCCGCCGCATCGAGCAGTCCCGCGAGAACACGAGGGCTCGCAAGATCGACGTCGTCGGATAGCGAGACGTTGTGGAGATAGAAAAGGCCCCCGGGGATTGCTCCCCAGGGGCGTACTGGTCTGATCTAGCTGTTGCCGATTACTCGGGTCGGTACCAGGTGCACTCGTCGATGACCCGCTCCATGAAGGGGCTGATCTTGCCGAGCTTCCAGTCGCGCGACCCGGGCTGCGGGCGGATGAGCTCCGACTTCCGTCCCCTGAGGAACGGGCTCTTCGGCTCGTAGTCGAAGAACAGGAACTCGGGCGGGACGTACTCCACGGTGATGCCCTCGCGGTTGTCGAACTCGAGGCGGGTGAACATCACGGTGGAGAACAGCCCTCGGGCCAGCTCGTAGCCGGACAGGCCCGCCGCAGCGCCCAGTTGGAGCAGGAGCTTGTTGGCTTCCTGCGCGAACCAGACGGTGTGCAGGTGTCCGCCCACCATCACGTCGACGTCGCCGCAGGCGCCAGCCATGCCGCGGATCCACCGTTGGAACTGCATGATGGGCGTCCGACCGCCCCAGGGCTGCCACATGTGCGAGATGGCGAGCTTGAAGCCGGCCAGATCGGAGGTGAAGTACGGCCAGTTGACGACGTCCCCTTCCGCACCCGCACCGCGTTCGCCGGTGACGAGCGACGGCAGGTTGTAGCTCTTCATGAACCGGATGCGGGCCACGGACATCGCGCGCTGGAGCTTGCCGGTGCGTTCCATGAAGCGCTTCTCGAGCTCCTTGACGGCGGCGATCTTCGCCTGCGGAACGAACTGCAGGACCTGCTTGGTGAGATCCTTGAGGTTGCCTTCGTAGTCCCGCAGGGCACGGATGCGCGCCTGCGCTTCCTTGGCGAGCGGCTCCAGGTCGTTGGTGCCGGTGATGTTGCGGCCGAAGGTGTTCCACTCGTGGTTGCCCAACCACCACCCGGCTTCCTCCAGCTCCGGCGCATGCTCGATGAGGGGCATGTGGATCGCCGAGGTGAAGTTCAGCTGGGAGTTGATGCTCAAGAGGCGCAGGGGCCGGCTCTCGCTGTAGTGCTGCGGGTAGTTGTTGCCGTGGAAGATGTCCCCGTTGAAGTACAGCCGGTCGTCCTTGCGGTCGTAGAGGGCGTAGTCCATGAAGAGGACCTCGGCTTCCGGCTGCATCGTGATGGAGCCGTGTTGGGTGTCGGTGACGACGCAGACGCCGTGCCGACGGTGGGGCTTGCTGCGCTCCCGCTTGAGCACCTCCATGACCTTGTTGTTGGTGATGTTCAGGCGCATCCGGCCATCTCGGAACAGGGTCATGTTCACGGCGGCGCTGTTGGCGGGTGTCTTCCGGAAGGTGTTCTGCCGGTGCTCCTTACTGGAGAGCACGAAGCGGTGGAACTCCTTACGGCGGAAGGTGCTTCCTTCCTTGGTGTTCTGCAGGCCCGGGAGCATCATGAGCCACGTCCCGCGGAGGTAGTGGCCGTAGAGCGTCTCCTGCTGCGCGTCGACGACGAGCTTCGGCGTCTTCTCTCCCCGGGCCTGCCACTGGCGCAGGGCCGACTCCAGCGCGTAGATCGGATCCACGTACATGGTGATGTAGGAGAAGTTCGAGTTGTGGGTGAACAGGATCTCGTCGTCCCAGAAGCCCAGGTGCAGGGTGTCGGGGGTGACGACGCGCTTCCCGATGTCGCCGTACAGGGCCGCCACCTTGACCACCTTCTCGTACGCCTTGGGCCAGGCGAGCCCCAGCTTCTTGAAGACGAGGATCTCCAGGATGAGCCGGTACTCGGACTTGCGGACGCCGGTCAGGCGGTAGACCTCGTTCGGGTTGTAGAGCGACCGGCCGATGCGGTCCTGGTACGTGGCGATGAGCTCCCACTGGATCTCGAACTTCCGGTAGTAGTCCTCCACGTTCAGGCGCCGACGCATCTCCGCTTCCAAGGTGGACGGGACGCCGCTGAACTGCCAGAGCTTGCCCTCCTTGAGCTGGGCGAGCTCCGCGTACTGCTTCGCGATGTGCCAGTCGTCGTCTCCGTGCACGACGTAGATGCCGTGCTTGGTGGTGCGCTCGAGATCCTTCAGGAGCAGGCCGGCGGCAGCGACTTGCCCGCCGATCTTCTTGAGGGGGCCGTTCTTGACCAGCACCCGGCGCTTGTCCACGAGCGTGACGCCCGTGTACGTGCCCTGGACGAGCCCGCTGACGAACGCGAGATCGGCGTTGGAACGGCTCAGGACGAAGTCGATCAGCTTCTGATCGGTGCTCTGGTTGCCGTACAGCACCTCGGCCATGAAGAGCATGGACACGGAGTCCTTCTTCTCCACGGCTGGCGGCGCCGGCAGCGTTTCGATGTGCTTGGCCACGCGGTCCTCGTTGAGCTCGCGACCGACGACCTTGAGCGTGCGGGGAGCGTGCGACTTGACCTCCTCACGCAACAGCGCAGCGGCTTCCACCGACGCGTTGTCCACGTAGGCGATCGAGCGGGAGTCCAGGCCGAACTCCTTGCCGCGAGGCGTGCGGGTGTAGTAGCCGCCCTTGCTGATCTTCACCAGGTTGTGCTCGACGAGCCGCGCCAGGATGGTTTCCACGATGTGGATCGGGGGGTTGGGCCGGCCGCCGTAGATGCGCCCGGTCAGCCGCTCGATCGTCCGGGGGAAGTCGTCCACGTGCTCGGTGATGCGGTCCACCTCGGCGTCGTGGATGAGCTGGATGAGCTCCTTGGGCTTGTAGAACGCGGGCTTGTTCGCGTAGTAGTACGCGGTGTCGTCCGTGGGGTCCACCAGGTCGAACAGGATCCCGCTCTCCACCAGCTTCTTGAGGAAGCCGCGGAAGGAGGTCTTGTCCTGCCGGAGGGTCTTCGCGGCCGTCGCGACGCGGATGCGCCGCTGCTTGCGCACGAGGACGAGGATCCGCTTGATGAGCTTCTTCTCCTCGGGCTTGAACATCTCCTCGGTGTCGGGTCCCCCGACCTCCGCGGCCTTCTTGCGACGCTCTTCGCGACGCTCGATGCCCGCGGCGTACTTGTTGGTCTCGATGCTCAGCCGCACGACCAGTTGGCGGACCTGATTGGGCGTGCGCTTGAACTTCTTGGCCATGTCCTGGTAGCTGACCTCGGGGTCCTTGGCCATCTTGATGAACAGGGCCTGCTGCGCCTCGGACTGGTGCTTCCACCAGTAGCGCTTGGTGACGTGCTTGCCGTTGATGATCGCCCCGATGCGACGGGCGCGAACCATGACCGCGTCGACGCCACGCTTGCCGAGCAGCTTGTCCTTGGCGATGGCCGCCTTGAACAGGTCGACGTCCTTGCCGGACGCCTTCCAGAGCTTACGCAAACGCTTCACGTCGGCGTCCGGCCACGAACCGTGGAACGCCATAGTCTTCCTCCTTTAGACAGGGGTATGTCAACGCGACCCGAACCATTCGGGCCTCGGATCGGTTGTTAATGACCTTACGATCGTTCCCAAAGTACCATGCTGAATGGGGCTGGCAAGGGTTTCGGATTGACGTGCAGGCTGCTTTGCTGAATACTCTGCGGACGAGGTGTTACGTGCAGATCCCGGACCTTATCAACGGCACATTCGAGATGCTCGGCGGCGTGGCGACGTACATGAACTGCTGGCAGCTCCACAAGGACAAGGAGGTGAAGGGGGTCATCTGGTGGCTCACCGCCTTCTACATCACGTGGGGCGTGTGGAACCTCTACTACTACCCTCACCTGGACCAGTGGCTCTCGTTATACGGCGGACTCGTGATCGTGAGCGGGAACGTCGTCTGGATCCTGCAGGTCGTCTGGTACCGCTGGATCCGCCCCCGCAACCGCACATAAGCCTCGCTCCGCGGGGCTTCCTTTTTCGAACATAAGTCCAGCGATGACCTGCACGCTTATCATTCCATGATTCACACCAAGAACAGCCCTTCAGGGCTGTTCTTGGTTCTGCGGGGGCTGTAGGAATCGAACCTACGATCGGCGTTTTGGAGACGCCAGTTATACCATTTAACTAAGCCCCCACCAAATATCGTTCAGCTACTGCAATCAATTTAACAAGCCATTTCGGTGCTTGAATAGTGGAAGGTTGCGCATCCCGGATACCCCTCCCGCAACCGTTTTCCGGTATGCGGCT
>DATEYD010000104.1:0-1928 GCA_035583445.1 Minisyncoccota bacterium | reverse complement strand
CCGGCGGACGCTCGACGGGGGAAAGGAAGCACAATGCCTAATCTTCATCAATTGCTCAAGGCCATGATCGAGAAAGGGGCTTCGGACCTCCACATTACCACGGGGAGTCCCCCGCAGCTGCGAATCGACGGCAAGCTGATTCCGCTCAAGACGTCGATCCTGACGGCGCCCGAGACGAAGCAGCTCTGCTACTCGATCCTCACGGACAGTCAGAAGCACAAGTTTGAGGAAGAGAACGAGCTGGACCTCTCGTTCGGTGTGAAGGGACTCTCTCGCTTTCGCGCGAATGTCTTCATGCAGCGTGGTGCCGTGGCCGGTGCTTTCCGGACAATCCCTTTCCGGATCCTCTCGTTCGAGGATCTGGGACTGCCCGCGGTGGTGTCGGATCTGGCACGCAAGCCGCGCGGGCTCATTCTCGTTACCGGGCCCACCGGATCGGGCAAGACCACCACGCTGGCATCGATCCTGGACAAGATCAACGCCGAGCGGAACGAGCACATGATCACGATCGAGGATCCGATCGAGTACCTGCACGGGCACAAGGGCTGCGTGGTGAACCAACGCGAGGTGGGCGCGGACACGAAGAGCTTCAAGAATGCGCTCAAGTACATCCTGCGGCAGGACCCGGACGTGGTGCTGATAGGCGAGATGCGCGATCTCGAAACCATCGAAGCCGCCCTCACCGTGGCCGAGACGGGCCACCTGGCGTTCGCGACCCTCCACACGAACTCCGCGGTCCAGACGATCAACCGGATCATCGACGTCTTTCCGCCGTATCAGCAGACACAGGTCCGTGCACAGCTTTCGTTCGTGCTCGAGGGCGTGCTTTCCCAAACCCTCATACCAAGGGCGAACGGGTCTGGGCGCGTGCTCGGCCTGGAGATCATGATCCCGAACCCCGCCATCCGGAATCTGATCCGTGAGGACAAGATCCATCAGATCTACTCGCAGATGCAGGTGGGCCAGGACAAGTTCGGAATGCAAACGATGAACCAGAGCCTGGCGAGTCTGTACAAGCGGCGTCTCATCACGCTCGAGGACGCCTTCGGCCGCTCGTCGGATCCGGATGAGATCCGGAACCTGATCGGGATGGACGAGTCTCGCGCGGCAGCGCCACGCAAGAGTTGAGCAGAACCGGCCGCCTGACCGGCGGGTGGCCCTGGGGAGGAAGCACCGATGCCTTTTTTCACGTACGAAGCGAAGAACCGGCAGGGAGTGATTCGCAAGGGGGAGTATGAGGCGCCAAACGACGCGGCCGTGATCGCGCACCTTCGCGGGCAGCAACTCATGCCGATCAAGGTAAAACCCAAGGGGCGGACCTTCGCCCTCGGCAGCATCACGTTCGGGGCGAAAGTCAGCGTGAAGGAGCTCGTGGTCTTCACCCGGCAATTCGCCACGATGATCGATGCCGGCCTTCCCCTCGTCCAGTGTCTCGATATCCTCGCGACCCAGCAGCCCAACGCGAACTTCAAGAAGATCCTGCTGCAGGTGAAGGAGGACGTCGAGTCGGGATCGACCTTTGCCGACGCGCTTCGCAAGCACAAGAAGACCTTCGACGATCTCTTCGTGAACCTCGTGGCGGCCGGCGAGGTGGGAGGCATCCTCGACACGATCTTGAACCGCCTGGCCGCCTACCTGGAAAAAGCGGAGAAGCTCAGGCGGCAGGTGAAGGGTGCCTTCATCTACCCGGCCGCTGTTATGTCTGTGGCCGTCCTCGTCGTGACGGCGATGCTCGTTTGGGTGATTCCCGTCTTTGAAAAAATGTTCTCGGACTTCGGCGGGCAGTTGCCGACCCCTACGATGATCGTGATCACGATGAGCAACTTCCTGCGCGACAACCTCCTCTTCATCATCGGCGGGATCATCCTGGCAGCGATAGCCTTCAAGCGCTTCTACGCAACACCCCGGGGCAGGAAGCTCATCGACCG
>DATEYD010000103.1:0-2629 GCA_035583445.1 Minisyncoccota bacterium | reverse complement strand
GGACAAGAAGCCCATCCAGGAGATGGCAGAGAGGCAACTCGCTGCCGGCGCCGACGTGCTCGACATCAATGTGGGAACCGGAGTCTCCAAAGCGGAGCGGCCTGAGGTCATGAGATGGATGGTGGAGGCGACGCGGGAGGTCACCGACAAGCCGCTGAGCATCGACAGCCCGAACATCGACGTCATGCGGGCCGGCCTCGAAGTCGCCTGCAAGAAAGGCTCTGCGATCATAAACTCCACCACCGGCGCCCAGGACCGCTTGGACGCCTTCATGAGCCTGGCCAAGGAGTTTGGCACGGGAATCATCGGGCTTGCCATCGACGAGAACGGCATCGCCAATACGGTGGACGGGAAGCTGGAGATCGGGATGCGCACTATCGCCGCCGCCATGGAGAATGATGTGTCGGTGGAAGATGTGTACCTGGACCCCATCATCCTTCCCGTGAAGACCGATCAGACCTCGCCGGGCCTCACGCTGGAGACGATCAGCCAGTTCAAGATGCTCTCCGACCCGCCACCGCACATAGTCGTTGGACTGAGCAACGTTGGCCAGCAGGCAACGGAGCGGTCCCTGATCACCCGCACGTTCCTGGTGATGGCCATCGCCGCTGGGATGGACGCCAGCATTCACGACCCTCTGGATGAGATTCTGATGAACGAAATGATCACGGCTGAGCTGCTGATGAACAAGAGCATCTACAGCGACTCCTATCTCAGGGCATACATGCAGAATGCATAGTCATCTTACTTAAGCAAGAAAGAAAAGGAGCGGGGACAACCGATGGTGACAAGAGCGAAACTTGATCCGGTGAAGTTGAAGGACTGGCAGATCGCTGAGGCTGCCGAGGCGTGGATGAAGCCTTTCCTCCAGCTCGGGCAGGAGCTTGGGCTGGAAGGGGAGGAACTGATTCCGATGGGGAAGTACGTGGGGAAGGTGGACTACCAGCTAGCGCTGGAGAGGTTGAAGAACGCCCCGATGGCGAAGTACGTCAATGTCACGGCGATAACGCCGACCCCTCTGGGCGAGGGGAAGACGACAACATCGATGGGGCTCATCGACGGGCTGGCGCAGATCAAAAAGAGCGTCGTTGGCGCCATTCGGCAGCCGAGCAGCGGCCCAACCTTCAACATCAAGGGCTCGGCGGCTGGCGGTGGCCTTGCCCAGTGCATCCCCCTGACGGACTTATCCCTCGGCCTCACCGGCGACATCAATGCCATCACCAACGCCCACAACCTGGCGATGGTTGCCCTCACGTCGCGGATGCAGCACGAGGCGAACTACGATGATGAGCGACTGGCCAAGATCGGCCTGAAGCGACTGGACGTCGATCCCAATCGAGTCCAGATGAGGTGGGTGATCGACTTCTGTGCCCAGGCTCTGCGGAACATCACCATCGGCAAGGGCGGGAAGATGGACGGCTTCGAGATGGAGTCGGGCTTCCAGATCACCGTCTCCAGCGAGGTGATGGCCATTCTGGCGGTGGCCAAAGACTTGGCGGACATGCGGCAGCGCATGGGACGCATCGTCGTGGCCTATGACAAGAACGGCAAAGAGATTACGACCGCCGACCTCGAGGTCGACGGCGCCATGACGGCGTGGATGGTGAACACCATCAAGCCGAACCTGATGCAGACTGTTGAGGGGCAGCCCGTGTTCGTGCACGCGGGGCCGTTCGCCAACATAGCGATCGGGCAGAGCTCTATCGTCGCTGACCGTGTGGCCTCCCGGCTGGCGGATTACCTGGTGACGGAGAGCGGGTTCGGGGCCGACATCGGCTTCGAGAAGTTCTGGAACCTGAAGTGTCGTTTCTCCGGGCTGGTGCCGGACGCTGTGGTCATCGTGGCCACGATCCGCGCCCTCAAGATGCACGGTGGCGGCCCGGCGGTGAGGCCGGGCATCCCACTTGATGAGGCCTATGTCAAGGAGAACCTGCCCCTGGTGGAGAAGGGGTGCGGGAACCTGATCGCTCACATCGAGACCGTGAAGAAGGCGGGCGTACGCCCTGTGGTCTGCATCAACAGCTTCCACACTGACACCAAGGCCGAGATCGAACTCGTGCGCCGCATCGCGGAGGAGAACGGAGCGCTGGCCGCCCTCTCGGAGCACTGGCTGAAGGGTGGCGAGGGAGCGATCGAGTTGGCCGAGGCTGTTGTCCAGGCCTGTGAGGAGAAGA
Organism: Minisyncoccota bacterium; assembly: GCA_035583445.1. Classification (GTDB taxonomy): domain Bacteria; phylum Patescibacteriota; class Minisyncoccia; order 2-02-FULL-40-12; family GWA2-44-9; genus JAGOPO01. Next base: position 455 of record DATEYD010000103.1, on the reverse strand, counting down.
GCAACTTCCGGTTCCTGTACGAGCTGGATACGCCGTTGCGCAAGCGCATCGAGTTGATAGCCAAGGAAGTGTACGGCGCCGATGGCGTGACCTACTCTGATGAGGCTCTGAAAAAGGCCAAGATGTTCGAGGCTGACCCGGCCGCATCGGAGCTCGGTACCTGCATGGTGAAGACGCATCTCAGCCTGTCGCATGATCCCGATGTCAAGGGGCGTCCCAAGGGGTGGGAGCTCCCGATCCGGGACATCATGTCGTTCAAGGGAGCGGGCTTCATTGTTCCCGTTGCCGGCGCGATCAACCTGCTGCCCGGCACCGGTTCGAACCCGGCGTACCGAGGCATCGACGTCGACGTCGAGACGGGAAAGGTGAGGGGCCTGTTCTAAGCCTTCCACCTTGTGCCGGCCGAGCGCGAGGGACTGTTGGGAAAGGAAAGGGAGAATGGCTGCAACAATCAT
>DATEYD010000102.1:0-1415 GCA_035583445.1 Minisyncoccota bacterium | reverse complement strand
GGCATCACGAAGAACGACATCGTCCAGAACATCTACGGCTACGGTCTCTTCACCGGGGGCCTCGGGACCCACTACGGGGCGATCCGGGTGGGGGCGGCGGTGATCCCGATCTCCGGAGGGAACACGCAGAAGCAGATCATGCTGATGCAGGATTTCGGCAGCACGGTCGTCACCTCCACGCCCTCGTTCCTCATGCGGCTCCACGAAGTCGGGGTGGAGATGGGGGTCGACTTCAGGAAGCTCAAGCTCCGGATCGGCCTGCTCGGCGCCGAGCCGTGGAGCGAGTCGATGCGGCAGTCGATCGACGAGAGATTCGGGATCAAGGCGTGCGACATGTACGGCCTCTCCGAGATGATCGGCCCGGGAGTCTCGTTCGAGTGCCACGAGATGCGCAACGGGCTCCACGTCAACGAGGACTACTTCTACCCCGAGATCATCCACCCCGACACCGGCGAGGTGCTTCCATATGGTGAGGAAGGGGAACTCGTCATCACGAACTTCGCCAACGAGGCCCAGCCGCTGATGCGGTACCTCACCCGGGACATCTCGCGGCTGACCGCCGAACCGTGCGCCTGCGGACGGACCCTCATCAAGATGCAGCGGGTGACGGGCCGGACCGACGACATGCTGATCATCCGCGGCGTGAACTTCTTCCCGTCCCAGATCGAGTCGATCATCATGAAGCGGTCGGGCGTGTCGCCGCACTACCTGGTCGTCGTCGACCGTCCGGGAGCGATGGACGAGGTCGAGGTGAAGATCGAGGTGAACGACGAGTTCATGAAAAAGGCCGCATCCGATGTCCTCGCGGGGAGCGAGATGGACATCCTGGGCGACGTGGCGACCGCGCGGCAGAAGAAGGCGAACATCCAGCGCGACATCAAGGACATTATCGGTATCACCGTGAAGGTGACGCTCGTCGCGCCCGGGACGATCCCGCGCAGCGAGGGGAAGGCGAAGCGCGTCGACGACCGGCGACCGAAAGACCGGTAAAGGGGGGGACGATGAAGTTGAAGCAGCTGTCGATCTTTCTGGAGAACGCGCCGGGGCGGCTGTACGAGGCGACCCACGCGCTGGGCGAGGCGGGGATCAACCTGCGGTCCCTTTGCATCAGCGACAGCTCCGACTTCGGGGTCCTTCGGATCCTCGTGTCCGACGTGGCGAAGGCCCGAAGGGTCATCATGGAAAAACAGATGCCGGCGCGCATCGACGACGTCGTCGCGGTGGAGATCGACGACACTCCCGGTTCCCTGGCCAGGATCCTTAACCCGTTCAAGGAAATGAGGGTGAACGTCGAATACATGTACGCCCTGGCGGGCGCCTCGTCCGGGAAGGCGGTGATGGTCTTCCGGTTCAGCGACAACGACAAGGCGATCGAAATCCTGCGAGGGAACAAGGTCCGGATCCTCGATGCCGAG
>DATEYD010000101.1:0-1070 GCA_035583445.1 Minisyncoccota bacterium | reverse complement strand
GATGAACATATGCTTCGCTCTGCTGATCTTCGCGGTGACGGGGGCGAACAGAGACGCCTTCATCGGCGAGCCGGCCGTGATGATTGCCATCTCGGCCGCATGTGTGATACGCACCTTCGGGACCGGGCTGGGAACGGAGTATTTCCTCCGGAAGGCGAAGATGCAGAAGGAAGAGCGGGCGGCGTACGTCCTGTTCGCGAGCTACAAGAACCTCGGGCTCACGGCCACCCTCGCCATAGCGCTCTTCGAACCCGCTGTAGCGGTCCCCGCAACGATATGCATCGTCTTCGAAGTGGTGTGGGTGATATTCCTGCTCAGGTACTACCCCCGGGCCCCTGGGCAGGTCCTTCCTGCGACGAAAAGTACGACTTGACGTAGGAAGACGCGTAGGCCAGGTAATCGGAGAAACTGCTTCCCGGCCTTGATGCCTTCCACCTCTGGTATGTCACGTGGACTATCCCCGACACGACGAGGACAAGGAAGACCGATTCGATCAGGGCTGATTGCTCGATGGTCGCTTTCTGGAACCAGTCGATGAATACATGCATGCCCCAGAACAACAAAGGGGCCATGAACCTCCAACCGATCGCAAGAGGGGCTACGACGAAGAACCCGATCGGCTCGTGGAACAGCGACCTCCAGACATGTCCAGAACCGTCGTCCCATGTGGGCGCCAATAACGCGTCCCAACCGTTGGCGGAGATATACCTCGGCGCCGCGAACATGTGGTCGGCATCGATCAGCACGCCGAATGTCACTGCCACGAACCACTCGTCCCTGTTGAGGTCAAGGACGAGTCCGAGGAGGAGGACGGCGGCGAGATGCGTCGTTGTTAGCGTGCGATCACCTTGATTTGACTACCACTGACCGTGGCCCAAACAGCAATACGTGCTTGCATCTATCTCTGACTTTCGACACGGACACGTTCATGGGACATGCCGCTGGATTAATAACCGGCATCTCTTCCTGAGCGCTCGTTATTAAGAATGCGCGGGCTCAGAAGGCGGGCATAGATGGCGCACATTCACCTGGAGGACGGCGCGTTCACGATATTCTGGGTCGCAGCCTGG
>DATEYD010000100.1:0-1665 GCA_035583445.1 Minisyncoccota bacterium | reverse complement strand
AATCCAGCCCCGTCTTCTGCTTGACGCCCGTCAACATGAGGATGGGGATGTCCTTGTACGCCTTGTTCTGTTTGAGCTCCCTGGAAAGCTCGAAGCCCTCCTGCGACGTCCTCATCATCACATCGAGGATGATCAGGTCCGGCATGGCCTCCTTCAGACGCTTCATGCCCTCGTCGCTGTCCGGGGCGCTGCGGACCTCGTATCCCCGGTTGCGCAGAATCACCGCCATGGCTTCCGTGATGTCCGGATCGTCGTCAATAATGAGTATCGAGCCTTGTCCCATGTTTTCTCCTTTGGCGCCTATGATAGTCACAATTCCAGTTCCTGCAAGATCACACCGGCATATTCCTCGATCCTGTCCGCCAGCGTTCGACTCAATCCCTGCCCGGGGCCGACGCGCTGCGGCTGAATCCCGAAGAGAACGACCCGCTCGGGCCCCTGGCCGAGCTGCACCGCCAGCGTGAGGATTTGCAGGAGATCCGCCTCGTGCAGGGATTGGTGGGCGAGCACCTTCCGGGTGCGGACCTCCTCGGGCGTGAACCGCCGGATCGTCCCCGGCTCCTCGTCCATGAACGCACAGTCGATGAAGATCGCTTTGTGCCGGCCCTCGATCTGGTGCAGGACCGACAGTCCCCCGGTCCCGGCATCGACGAAATCGACGCCGGGATACTTGTCGGCGGACTCCGCGAGCCGTTCGATCAGGTGCACCCCGATCCCCTCATCGCCCATGAGCGGATTGCCCAGACCGAGTACGACAATCGATTTTGGAAGTTTGATCTTTGATTTTTGATTTTCCACATCAAACATCAAACTTCACACTTCAAACTTCATCGAACGAACTGTACGTCCAGCATGTGCGTCGAGCAGGAGATGCACGGGTCGTACGACCGGACGAGCATCTCGAGCTTCAGCCGGATGGAATCCTCGCTCTCGTCGAGGATTTCCGGCACCAGCTTCTCGAAGTCCTTCTGGATATTCGCGTGGTTCTGGTTCGTCGGGATGCAGATGTCCGCGCCGACGCAGTTGCCCCTGCGGTCGAACTCGTACTCGTGGAACAGGATGCCGCGCGGGGCCTCGACGCAGCCGCTGGCCTTGCCCGCCTTCGGACTGACCCGAACCGTCTCCTCCTTCAATCCCTTCGTCAGAAGCTCGTCGATCATCCGGATGCTGGTTTCCACCACGTGGACGCATTCGACAAGCTGAGCGATCGTGTTCATGAATGGATTGCAGCAGCCTTTCTTGAGGCCGAACATCTTCGCCACGGCCTTCGCGGTCGGCGACAGCAGGTCCGCGTTGATATTGAACCGCGCGAGAGCGCCGACGGCGTAGGAATCGCGATGCCACCTGGTCCACTTGGCCGTGGATTGATCGCTCACATACTCGTTGGCCACCCTCTTCCAGTCGTTGACCGCAACGGTGCCGTCGTAGTCGGTCGAGGTGATCTCGCCGTGATAGAAGGTGTAGGCGGGCGGATTGTTCTGGCGCAGAGCGATGTATTCCGTCTGGCGCTCGAAGTTCGGGATGTTGCCTGCAACCGACAGCACCACGTCGGCCACGACGTTGAGATCGGCCATGCTCTTCCTGAGGCGCTCCTGCAGCTCGCGCAACTGCTTCTCCGTGGGAGTTTTCGTCAGGCCGCCGGGCCGCAGCGTCACGGGATGGGTC
>DATEYD010000099.1:0-4706 GCA_035583445.1 Minisyncoccota bacterium | reverse complement strand
ACCGGGGCGTCCACCTCGGCCCGGCGTCCCAGAAGCGCGGTCACCTGGCTCAACCTGTTTCACGGGACCCACTGGTTCGTGTTCGTGATGGGGATGGCGGTGTTCGTTCTCGTGATGACCAACTTCATCATGAACGTGGCGGCCATCGCCATCACGATGCCGGTCGCATTGGTGGTCGCCCCGTATATGGGGATTGCTCCCGAGGTGATCCTGTTCGCGTGCCTCGTCACCGCGGGCATGCCTTTTCTGCTGCTGGTCGGCGCTGCCCCGAACGCCATCGCCTATGGGAGCAACCAGTTCACCCCCGGTGAGTTCTTCCGGGCCGGAATTCCGGCGAGTCTACTGCTCGTCGTCGTGCTCGCGGTGTTCGTGTGGCTGATCTGGCCGGCGATGGGAATGCCGGTCCATCTGTGACGGCGTCCGCGGGTCCCCCCCGATTCCTGCCGAAGGGGCCCTCGGGTACGGCGCTGCGCGGCTCCGGTACTCCCAACCCTGGGCGGGGAGTCAGTCGCGTGGCAGGAGACGCTGGCGCGTCCGTTTGGCGAACAGAGGCAACAGCCGGTTCTCGAAGGGCGCCTCCAGCCCCCGCAACCGCGGCCGGCGAAGGGTGAACATGCCCGCCTGAATCGAGAGTTTTCGGGGTTTTCCGTCGCCGTTCCGGTAGCCTACCGGGGCGTCCACCTCGGCCCGGCGTCCCAGAAGCGCGGTCACCTGCTCCTGGCGCAGATGCTGCAAAAGCTCTTGGATCTTGAGCCTGGAGAGATTTTTCAGGGTGTCCCACGTGGGGCTTGACACCGGCTTGACACCTGTCGGGGACATGGGGTATACAATATACAAGCGGGGGATATTTCGAGAAAAGGAACAAACAGCCCCAGCGGATGAACGCACGGAAGACGGGATTGTCTTCTGTGTTGTGAAGAAACGAACTGGGTAGAGCTCTTGGTCATCCGTAACGGAGACCAAGAAGAGCAGGGGGGTCGCGAAGGTCATGGCTGAAGACAAATTGATATCCCCGCACGGCAGTGAGAAGTTGAGGATTCTTCTTCTGGAAGGTCGGGAGAAGGAAGAGGAACTGAAGAGAGCAGGGACCCTGCCCAAGCTAGAGCTGTCGTCGCGTGAGACCGGTGATCTCATCATGTTGGGTATTGGCGGTTTTACGCCCCTTGCAGGTTTCATGGGGCGCGACGATTGGAAGGGCGTGTGCGAAGGGATGAAGATGACCGACGGCATCTTCTGGCCCATACCCATCACGATGTCACAGGATGAGAAGATTGCTCCTGGGACCGACGTCACGCTCATGTCGGAAGACAAAGAGATCATGGGCACCATGAAGGTGACGGAGTCGTACCAGATCGACAAGCAGCGGGAGTGCAAGTATGTGTTTACCACGACCGACGCCGAGCACCCCGGCGTCAAGATGGTGATGGACCAGAAGCAATGGAACATTGCGGGTCCAGTGAAGGTTCTTTCAGAAAGCACCTTCCCTACGGAATTTGAGGGCATCTACCAGCGACCGGCGGAGAGCCGGAAGATCTTCGAGGAAAAGGGCTGGAAGACCATCGCGGCGTTACAGCTTCGTAATCCCATGCACCGCTCGCATGAGTATCTGGCGAAGATAGCGATCGAGGTTGGCGATGGCCTGTACATTCACCAGCTGGTGGGGAAACTCAAAGCGGGTGATATCCCGGCCGATGTTCGCGTGAAGTGCATCAACGCACTTGTCGAGAATTACTTCGATAAAGAGCGAGTGGTCATGGGCGGCTACCCGCTGGATATGCGCTATGCCGGGCCGCGTGAAGGTCTGCTTCATGGCCTCTTCCGTCAGAACTTCGGTTGCACGCACATGATTATCGGGCGCGACCATGCGGGAGTGGGCGACTACTACGGGCCCTTCGATGCGCAGGAGGCCTATCACAATCTGTGGGAGGGTGCTCTGAAGTGCAAGATGTTGCCGATCGATTGGACGTTCTACTGCCGCAAGTGCGACGGCATGGCGTCTATGAAGACCTGTCCACACGGCAAGCAGGATCGTGTCATGCTGAGCGGGACAGCGCTTCGGAAGGCCCTTTCGGAAGGCGGCGACGTTCCGCCCGAATTCAGCCGGAAGGAAGTACTCGATATTCTCCGCGAGTACTACTCGGGATTGACGGAGAAAGTCGAAGTGAAGCTTCACGGTCACGCGACCGGGGAAGCTGGAAAGAAGAAATAGAGAAGCCGAGGCTTGAATGTCATTAACGGCAAGCTGAGGAAAGGAGATCTGATGCCCAGTTTCGTAATAACAGACAAATGTGACGGTTGCAAAGCACTTGATAAGACGGCTTGCCAGTACATTTGTCCTAACGATCTCATGGCCTTGGATCGTGAGAAGATGAAGGCCTACAACCAGGAGCCGGAGCAGTGCTGGGAGTGCTACTGCTGCGTCAAGATCTGCCCCGTACAGGCGATCGAGGTTCGCGGCTACGCCGACTTCATTCCGCTGGGTGCAAGTACGGTTCCGCTTCGGGCGAGTGACTCGATCATGTGGACGGTCAAGTTCCGCAACGGCACGCTGAAGCGCTTCAAGTTCCCGATTCGCACCACCGCGGAGGGGAAGGCGCAGCCGTTCGGTCACTACCCGACGGGCGATGACGACCTGAAGAGCCCGACGCTGATGAGCGAGCCGGCCGGCCTGAACACCGAGAAGGGCCCGGTCAAGATGGATAAGGTTCTTAGGCTCTAGTCGGGCATGGTGTCTTTGGCAGCAGGTTGATTCCCTTGCCGGAAAAACTCCAAGGAGAGAGACGAAAATGGCAGCATTCGAAACGGTAACGGTCGAGACAGACCTTCTCATCTGCGGCGGCGGGATGGCTGCCTGCGGCGCAGCTGTGGAAGCGGCGCACTGGGCCAAGAAGCATGGATTGAAGGTCACCGTGGTTGATAAGGCGGCAATGGACCGCTCCGGCGCGGTGGCGATGGGGCTATCGGCCATCAACCAGTACGTGGACCTGAACAGCGGCAACAATACCCTGAAGGATTACTGTGACTACGTCCGGAACGACCTCATGGGCATCACCCGCGAGGACCTCGTGGCCAGCATCGCTCGCCACGTGGACTCGTCGGTTCACCTGTTCGAGAAGTGGGGCCTGCCCATCTGGAAGGATCAGGAGGGCCGATACGTCCACGAGGGTCGTTGGCAGTTGATGATCAACGGCGAGTCGTACAAGATCATCGTTGCCGAGGCTGCCAAGAACGCTTTGGCGGAGGCCAATGGGGAGTACTTCGAGCGCGTCTTCATCACCCACCCCCTCGTAGACGGTAACAAGTGCGTGGGCGCCATCGGGTTCAGTGTCCGAGAGAACAAGGTGTACGTGTTCAAAGCCAAGGCCACGTTGGCCGCCATGGGTGGCGCGGTCCACGTCTTCAAGCCGCGTTCGACGGGTGAAGGCTTCGGCCGCTCCTGGTACCCACCGTTCAACTCAGGCGCCAGCGCCTTCTTTACCATCTACGCCGGTGCCGAGATGACCTGTCAGGAAGTCCGCTTCATTCCGGTGCGGTTCAAGGATGCGTACGGCCCGGTGGGCGCTTGGTTCCTGCTGTTCAAGTCGATAGCGACCAACGCCCAGGGCGGCAACTACATGCAGGAGAACGCTGCGGAACTGGACAAGTGGGAGCCCTACGGCAAGGTGAAGCCGACCCCTGCCAACATCCGTAACTGGCTGATGATGCTCGACGTCATGGACGGCAAGAGCCCGATCTACATGCAGACCGCCGATGCCATCAAGGCGATTGCGGATAAGTCCCCCGACGAGAAGTCCGCGAAGAAGAAGCTCAAGGAGCTCGAGTCGGAGGCATGGGAGGACTTCCTGGATATGACAATCTCCCAGGCCACCTTGTGGGCGGCGACCAACACCGAGCCCGAGAAGAAGCCTTCCGAGATCATGGCGTGTGATCCCTACTTTATCGGCTCGCACTCCGGTGCGTCCGGTGCGTGGGTCTCGGGTCCGGAGGACCTCCAGACCGCAGAGACCAAAGGCGAGTACTTCTGGGGCTATCCGCACATGACGACGGTCAACGGCCTGTTCGCAGCGGGCGATGCCTCGGGAGCATCGAGTCACAAGTTCTCGTCTGGCTCGCACGCCGAAGGACGCATCGCCGCGAAGGCGGCCATCTCCTACATCGTCGACAACCCCGGCGCCCCCAAGGTGGACCAGGCGCAGGTCGACACGCTCACGCAGCTAGTCTTGAGGCCGCTTGAGACCTTCGAGCAGAACAAGGGCACTACGACGGACCCGGACATCAATCCGGCGTACATCCGTCCCAGGCAGTTCATGTACCGCCTCCAGAAGATCATGGACGAGTACGCGGGTGGTGTCTCGAGTCAGTTCAAGACCAGCGACAAGCTGCTCGAGAAGGGCATGGAGCTCTTGGCGTTCCTCAAGGAAGACGCCGAGAAGCTCGGTGCGGAGAGCCTGCACGAGCTAATGCGGTGCTGGGAGAATATCCACCGCATGTACCAGGCGGAGGCTCACGTGCGCTCCATCCTCTTCCGAGAGGAGACGCGCTGGCCGGGGTACTACTTCCGGACCGACAAGCCCAGTATGGACAACAAGAACTGGCTCGCGTTCTGTAACTGTGTCTATAACAAGGACAAGAATGAGTGGACGATGCTGAAGAAGCCCGTTAAGTACCTCACCCAATAGGGGCTTGCGGGCTGACGGGATCTTCGG
>DATEYD010000098.1:0-1037 GCA_035583445.1 Minisyncoccota bacterium | reverse complement strand
ACAGGAGCGTGCTAAGTCGCAAGACGACGTATACGCTCTGACGCCTGCCCGGTGCCGGAAGGTCAAGGGGAGGGGTTAGCCGTTTCGACGGCGAAGCTCTGAACCTAAGCCCCGGTAAACGGCGGCGGTAACTATAACCGTTTGGTATAGCAACCTGGCGGTTGTCAAACCTGGCTGTATGCTGGAACCTCCGAGTATCCGGCGGTACTCGATTCGTGTCGGTAGCGAGAGATACGTTGCTGGCATGATCAGTGAAAATCCGACCGGTGCGGACGATCAGCAGGAAACCCACGGCCGGTCTCTCGATCCCAATTGGGTGTGCGGCTTCGTTGATGGAGAAGGATGCTTTTCCGTCTCGGTGCATCGCAACCCGGGTGCGAAGAGGACTCACGGATGGCAGCTGCAGGCTGCCTTCCAGGTCTATCAGCATCAGCGCGATCGGGAGATTCTCGAGCGTATCCGGCGCACCTTCGAGTGTGGAGCGATCCACCCCAAGGGTGCGCAGAGCTCGGTCTTGACCTTCACGGTGTGGAGCATGAGAGACCTCGAGTGGCGGGTCATCCCGTTCTTCGAGGAGCACCGGCTCCAGGTGAAGCAACGTGACTTTGAGCTGTTTGCGCAGATCGTGCGAGCGATGCGGCGCAAGGAGCACCTCGAGCGCGATGGCTTCGAGCGGCTGGCTCGATTGGCCTACTGCATGAACGCAGTGGGCAAGCAGCGAGCCCGAACCATCGATGAGGTCCTGACGGGATCCTCAGAGACTGTACGCCAGGCACCCCCAAGGGGGGTGATGAGACAGTCCGACCCCCATGGCGACATGGGGAGTCAGGCAGAAATGACCTGACCACCCAACCACCCATGCGCGGTGGATGGGGAGCAACAAGAGTGCCTAAGGTAGCGAAATTCCTTGTCGGGTAAGTTCCGACCTGCACGAATGGCGTAACGATTTGGGCGCTGTCTCGACCACGGACTCGGCGAAATTGCAGTGTGAGTAAAGATGCTCACTTCCTGCGACAGGACGGAAAGACCCCGGGACC
>DATEYD010000097.1:0-7803 GCA_035583445.1 Minisyncoccota bacterium | reverse complement strand
CAAGCCGATGGTCGCGTTGATGCCCGCAGCCTTCCACTTCTTGTGCAGGTCTATCTGCTTCAAGCACGTGTCGAAGAACCCGCCCAGGTCGGTGTACGCGGCCCCGCCTCTCAGGCACGCGTCCATCACGCCGAGGTTGGTCTGGTACCACGCGCAGTTCACGACCGCATCGACCTTCTCCTTCTTGATCGTCTGAAGGACCTTGCCGCCGTCGGTCGCATCAAGCTCCATCATCTGGACCTTCTTCCCGAGCTTCAGGTCTTCCATGGCGGTCTTGACGTTCGCCATCTTCCTGCTCGAGGCAATCACGTCCTTCACACCGCACATCTCCACCAGGTCCTGCACAGTGTACGCACCTATCTGGCCCGAGGCCCCTAGCACCAATGCTTTCATGTTTGCTCCTCCCTTTCCCTGCGTCCTAAGTATCGCAAAACCGCTTCTACGGCTTGACGGTATCCGTACCGTTCCAGAATACTTAAACCTTGCCTGAACGCATGTCCAGCGTTCTGTAAAAACAAGCAAAGAGTGACCGCTTTGTTGAACCTTTCACCATCACTTTGTCGAAATCTGCAATGGATTGCTAATAATGTGCCCTATCGGGAAACGCGCCCCCGGCCTCGGAAACGCGGTCGCCTCGCGATATCGGCACCCGCACCTCCCGTTCCAACGGCGCCCCCAAAAAGGAGTCGTCTTTCCCCGTGCGCGGGCCGGGGTCATATCCCGCGAGGGATGAAGGCTATCGCCTCCATCTCGATCTTCGCGTCCCTCGGCAGCGACGCGACCGCGACCGTGCTCCGGGCAGGCTTCGCTGCCCCGAAATGCTTCGAGTAGACCTGGTTCACGCTCGCAAAGTCGGCCATGTTCACGAGGTACAGCGTGGTCCTGACGACGGTGGAGGGGCTCGCTCCTGCCTTCTCCAGCACGGCCTCGATGTTCAGCATGACCCTCTCAGCCTGCTCCGCCACATCATCACCGGCAATCTTCCCCGATGCAGGGTCGAGGCCAATCTGGCCCGAGCAGAACACAAGATCGCCGCAGATGACCGCCTGCGAATACGGGCCGATCGGCTTCGGGGCACCATCGGTGAGCACTTCCTCGAATCTCACTCACATCACCTCACGACTTCTTCGACACGGCTCGGTCGTATACGACCTCGCCTCCGACGATCGTCTTCGCCACGCCCACAGACGCCACATTCCCCGGATCCGCGAACGGGTCCCCTGCGAGGACGACGAAGTCCCCGAGCTTGCCATCCTCGATGGACCCTTTGAGACCCTCCTCGAAGGAGGCATACGCGGCCTCGCGCGTGTACGCGGCGACTGCGTCTTCGACGCTGATCCTCTGAGATGGATACGGGGCGTTCACCGCGGAATGTATGCCGTACAGCGGAGAAAAGGGCATGCAGTCCGACCCGAAGACCATCCTGACCTTCGCCTTCAGCACTTCCGCGAAGGGGTTGTTGCGCTTCGCCCTCTCGGGCCCGAGCCTGTCGACATACATGCCGTTTATCCCTCCCCATTCGCCGACGAAGTTGGGCTGCATGGACGCCACTATGCCGCGCTTGCGCATGCGCGTGATATGATTGGCGCTCGGGAGCTCGAGGTGCTCGATCCTGTGCCTGTGGTCCTTCCTCGGGTTCCTGTCGAGCGCGGCCTCGATGGAGGAGAGAGCCGCCTCGATCCCCTCGTCACCTATCGCGTGAACCGCGACCTGGATACCCGCATCGTTCGCATCCGCGACCATATGGTCGAGGTCCTTTCTCTCGTGAACGAACATGCCCTTGTTGCCCGGGTCGTCAGCGAACGGTTCGGAAAGCGCCGCTGACCGCGCACCCAACGCTCCGTCGCAGAATATCTTCAAGCCCCCGATCATGAGCCGGTCGTTCCCGAAATTGCCCGACAAGCGCAGCCTGAGCATGGCGTCGAGGTTCCTTGACGGGACGTTGACCCTCACGCGAACCCCGAGCTTCCCGCTCCTCTCCGCAGTCTGGAAGACCTTCAGGTCCCCTTCAGCGGAGTTGTCGTGGACCGAGGTCACGCCCAACGAGTGCGCCTTCCGTGTTGCGAGTGCAAGGCATTTCATCTTACGGGCCAGGTCGGGCTCTGTGACCTTTCTGACGATCTCGACCGCCGATTCCCTGACTGTCCCAATCATGTTCCCAGCGGCGTCCAGGTCGACATCCGGCGTCTTCGAGGTTATCCCTATCTCCTCGATCGCCTTCGAATTCACCGACGAGAGGTGCCCGCATATCCTGTGTGCAGCCGCAGGGTGCTTCGGACACGCCGCGTCGAGATCTGCCCGGGTGATGAACCGGCCGTGCTTCCACTTGCTCTCCCTCCAGCATGTCCCGATGATCCATTGGCCCTCCGGGATCTTCCCGGCCGCGGCCTTCATCAGCGCGAGAGCCTCATCTATCGTGTCGGTCTCGGACAGATTGACGTTCAGAGAGTCCAGGCCCATCTGGATGAAATGCGTGTGACAATCGATGAAGCCAGGGACGACAACCTTGCCTCCGAGGTCGTACTTCGCGCATCCCCTGGGCGCGGACTTCCGAATCTCCCCGTCCGTGCCCACGGCGACGATGACGCCGTCCTCGACCGCGACCGCCCGTGCGGATCTCCTATTCAACGCGAACGTGAGCACCTTTCCGTTGTAGAACACGCTATCGGCACACCGTGCAGCCATGATTCTCGCCTTGTGTACGTCATGGAGCAAGGGCGTTATTATCCTTCAGGGCGTGCGGGCGAACCTCAGCGCGACAGCAGGAGCTTGTCGACCAATGTGATGAACGCCTGCTCCACATTGTATCCCGTCTTGGCGGACGTGAGCAACGCCGGAGAATCGTGCTTCTTCGCGAAGACATCGAGGTCCTGGTACGGCACCCTCGTCTCTTCCCTGAGGTCGCACTTGTTGCCGAGGAACACGATCGGGATCTTCCCGGTGGTCGCGCTCATCGCCTTGACCCAATATCTGAGTTCTCCGAGGCTCTCCTTGCTGGTCACGTCGCATACCGCAAGTGCTCCCTCCGCGCCGTAGAAGTACGCCTCGCGGAGGACCTCGCGGAAACTTGGCTGGCCCATGATGTCCCACACAAGGAGCATGATCTTCTGCGGAGCCCCGGTCCTCGGATCTTTGACCTCGATCTCCTTCTTCGTGACCTTCGTTCCAATGGTCGCGATGTACTTGTCGTCGAAGACGTCCAAGACATATCGCCTGATGAGGCTCGTCTTCCCAACGCCTACGTCACCTATCAGACAGATCTTGAGCTTGCGGACGTCGTCGCTTGGTGTCAATTGGCCAACAACCCCTACTCTGGTGCGTGTATTGGTCGTGTGTCTAAAAAACGTTTGCACGAGCTTTGGGACAGCGCATGAGACACGAGAGGAAGCATCGAGCTTCACCTCCGACAGAAAATCGTCACGCGGGGCAGCGGAATGAAAAGTGACTTAACCCCCCACATCCATACTCTCTTACAGATGCGTCTTGAAAGGTGACCTCGATTTAGGTGACCGCCTCGGATGGGGAGAGACGCATCGACGAAGTTGCCGAGGAGTGCGCATATCGCGTCCACTCGTAGCACAAAGAACAGGAGGAAAAAGAAAATGTCCTGCGGAAAGTGCGGAAAGAAGACGAAGAAGAAGGCAGTCAAGAAGACAGTAAAGAAGAAGAAGAAGTAAGTCGGATTGACCCTTCGTCTCTATCACCGAGGAGTAAATCCGATGACTGCTAAGAAGAAATCCAAGAAGGCCGGCAAGGTCGCGAAGAAGAAGACGTATTACCGAGGTAAAGAGGTCCTGGCGGGCAGGTCACGGTGACCTTCTGAATTCCGGAAGGACCGTTCTCAAGGTTCTTGGGTCAAACTTCACTAAATCCTTTTCCCGTTTAATTATCATGCATTTCCTGGAGACTATGCCGTTCAGAGACCATGGCAGCCTCAGGAGCCTGGAGCCGCCTTCGGTCACCCATTCGTCGATTGCGAAACTGCGCCCGATCTCGCGGGCAATCTTCGCGCGCGCGTTCTTCGTAAGATGGTACGCGACCTCGTCGTCGACAACCACGTGAAAGCCCCTTCCCGAGTAGACGACCGACACTCGCTCGTACTCCTCCTTCATGAGCTGCGAGAGATCGACGGCCTGCTGCCTCACCGCTTTGAACTCGTACATGCAGAGCGAGAGCCCTCTACCGGCCTGTATCTTGTCTCCTATGTGCCCGTGATACGGACAGTCGACGTTCTCGGGGTCCAGGTCGAAGGCGAGCTGCTGGCCGTCGTAGTTGCTGCAGGTGCTGCACGCGCTGGCCCCCTTGCGGCATTCCGCACACTTGGAGACCTCTCGATATCTGTTCCTGTCGTAGTAGAGGCCCTCGGGGAGATAGTCCAGCGCGTACTCCCTGAGGTCCGATGCATTCCGCCAATCGTGGATCATCACGACATTGTCCTTGTCCTGCGCGTGCGCTGACGTGACGATCCCTGTGTGCCTGCCCGGGATCATCGCGAACCTCATGCAACGCCTCCCGTCAATCCAAGATGCCACGGCGCCGATGTCGAACTCCGACTCGTAGAATCTCCGTCGTTCGTCGAGACCAGAGAACCCCATCCCTCTCGGGAACCCCTTCACGGCCGGAGATGTCCGTGCCCGGCGATAAAGACTCTGGAAACCAAGATAAGGGCAATCGCTGTTGTACGCTGCCGAAGGACCGCATGGCTGCGAACAAGAGGCTTCTGTGGGTCATCAGCTACCATCACGCGTGCAACGACGGGGCTCTGCTAGCGCTGGTGGCACTTTTGCCCATCCTCGCAGAGGAGATGGACCTGTCGTATTCCGAGATCGGCCTCCTCGGGTTCGGGCTGCTGATCACGGTGGTCATCCAGCTCCTGGTCGGAAGGCTGACGGACAGGATGTTCTCGAGATACCTGCTCGAGATAGGCGCGGGGCTCATGGCGATCTCGTTCCTGATGGTCCCAATCGTATCGGACTTCAACGGTCTCTTCCTCGCGGTGATATCCATGCGGGTCGGGGCGAGCTTCTACCACCCCGTGGGCATCAGCTGGATTACGCGGGAGTACTCCGGACCGTATCTGGAAACCGCGCTCGGCATCCAGAGCGGGACGGGAAACCTCGGGGTCATCATCGCCCTCGGGACATCGGGCTTCCTAGGGGAGATGTTCGGCTGGCAAACGCCGTGCTTGATCTGGGCTGGGATGAACCTTCTGGGGGTCGCGCTCGGGCTCATGTTCACGGGCCATCCCGACAGACCGACCGTGGAACGCACGCCCACGGTGAGGACGACCACGAGGAGCACAATGCTCAAGATCGGCATGCTGACCGTGCCGATAGCGACCGGGGGCGCGCTCTACCAGGTGACAAGCTACTACGGCCCGCTGAACCTGACAGCGATGCACGATTGGACCGCGGGCAGCGCGGACCTCATCTTCGCAGTGTGGATCGGCATCGGCACGCTCACGTCATACTACTTCGGATCGATAAGCGCCCGGTACGGCAGGCAGCGGATCCTGAAGATCGGGTACCTGGTATCAGCTCTGGGGATGGCATCGCTCTTCGCGTTCTCCAGCTGGTACCTCCTGGCACCCGTGCTGATCTTCTACGGTGCCGTCCTCTTCGTGACCTATCCTGCGCTGTTCGCAATAGTGACCGACATAACCGATCGCAGCGAGAGAGGCACCGCGTTCGGCATCCTCTTCGGATTCCAGCTCGGGGGCGGTGCGGTTGTGGTCTACATCTGCGGAGTGGTCGCGGACATGCTCGATGACCCGTCGTATTCGTTCCTCATCGCATCGGGGCTCAGCGTCGTGTCGTTGGTCACGCTCGTCGCATGGGAGGCGAAAACCTCCCCCAAGGCGTCCGCCTAGGCCGGCGGCTTTCTCTCATGCCCCGGAGGATACAGTGTCGGTGCCGGCTTCAGATCCTTCGCGTATGGCAGGCCCTCGGCGCCTCGCTCCCACTCCGCCACAACGGCCCCGAACCCGTGCTTCGCCTGTTGTCTGCGCAACCACAGGACAAACATGGCAATGAAGATGGACACGACCCCCGTGAGATAGACCATGTCGAAGATGTTCCCTCCGCCGATGCTGAGCATCGGGAACCCTTCTGAGGGAGCCTCGAACGCCAGGACTTCACCGAGATGGAAGACATCCGCCCCCACGAGTGAGCCGATGACACCGGACACATACGCGAGCGGGGCGGCCTTCTTGAGATCCTGCCAGAAGACGGAGAGCGAATACAGCCCTGCCGCGACGGCGGGCGCGAACGCAACGGGCACATCCGCGACTATCCCCACGCCCTCCTCCGCCCTGGTGATCGAATATGTGAGGTAGGCGACTATCGCGATTCCGATTACGGATTCAGCCGGGGTCGCGCGTCCGGTCTTCAGGAAATAGGCGCAGAGAATGAGCGGGATCAGGCCTCCGCCGATGCTGATGCCCACCCACCAACCGTTGTACGGGAACATTGGAATCGTGACCCAACCCAGGAACAACGTCACGAACACTATCGTCGACGCCTCCCCTTCGGTCAGGCCAGCGGCTTTGAGCGCCTTGCTGACCGATGCGATGTACAGGTAGATCACGAGCAATACGAGAGCGAGTATCGAAATTGCCAGTAGGACGTCGCTGATTTCCTCCGCCATACAGTTGTAGTAACGCTCAGGTGCGAATATAATGGTACCTCAGGTCGAGGCCGAGCGCGGGGCAGGTGTCCAAGCCGCCACAAGACGCCTATCGCATGGTCCTAGGGTAGACGCATGTCAGCATGGAGAGATGCATGGACACCATCTCCGCGACCGATTCGATCACGCCGTCCCCGAAGTAAATCAGATGGGTATCGCAACCGCAGTCCGATGACCCGAATCCCTCGGCCACGACCACGGCGCCTTCTGCGCGCATGAGCGTCTGCGCGACGGCGCACTCGTACTCCTTCGATCCGCACGGGATCGATATAGTGGACACAATCCTGCCCTGGGAGAGGAAATAGTCAACATGCCACCTCCTGCGCTTGTTGGTCGACCTGTGCCTATTGACGCGCTGCTGGATGCCACCGAGAGCGGAGCCGACGTAGACGTACGCTCCCGCTGGGAAGTCGAAAATCCCCAGCTTGCCGACCCGAATACTGCATTCCTCGGGCAACTCAGTCAGCAGACAGTACGTCCCGCGCACGAAGCAGCAAGGCCCTGGCGCTCTATCAAACTTGTCACAAGAGCCAGCCTGGCCTTCGAACTTCGAAAAGCCATATAAGTCTGGACGTAATCTCCGTGGCAGAGCGACTAGCCGGGATGGGACATGGCGGACGCCAATTCTCTGTTGTACATCCCCTTGGCAGCCATTGGATTCGTCTTGCTGAACCAAGGTGCGAAGTTCATCACTGACAACGCCGTCGCGGTCTCCGCCAACTTCGGCATCAGCAGGTTCGTCATCGGCATGCTTGTCGTCTCGACCCTCGCGGCGATGCCGGAAGTGCTGGTCTCCCTCATCGCACTCAACGAAGGAGCCACGCAGATCGCGCTCGGGAACGGCCTTGCGTCGAGCATCGTCACGATAGCCTTCGTGATCGGGCTCACGGCCGTCATCGTGCCCCTCAGGGTGACGCGGGAGATAATCATGCGGGACGCGGTCTTCCTCATGACGGTCACGATAGTCTCGTCCGTCCTACTGCTGGACGGCAACCTCGGCTTCTATGAGGGGGTCGCCCTCATGATACTGTTCGTCCCCTACACGATGAACCTCCTGCTGGCGGAGAGAACCGCGAAGCCCGAGGAGCTGGAGGAGACCATGGAGGAGGCGAAGATACA
>DATEYD010000096.1:0-8458 GCA_035583445.1 Minisyncoccota bacterium | reverse complement strand
GGTGTGGTCACCGGATGGGAAGTACCTGGCCTTCTATTCCGATCGGAGTGGCACATTTCACGTCTGGCTGTGGGAAAGAGCAAGTGGGAAGATCCGCCAACTCTCGGGCGCGATTGCGCGCCCGTTCTTCAACTTTCAAGTCGTCCGGTGGACTCCCGACAGCCGTTACGTTCTCGCCAAGGTGCTGCCCGAGGGCATGACGGTGGAACAAGCGGCGGATCTGCTGGATCCACCCTCGACGGCTGCGTCGGAGGCGACCCAACCGACTGGGGTGACGGTCAAGGTATTCAGCTCGCCCGCGGCGGGCGAGAAAGGCGCCACCGGTGCACCTTCAGAAAAGCCGGTAACGGACGAATCTTGGATGAACCGCTATTCCGGCGATCTCGCCCTGATCGAGATCGCCACAGGAACCGTCAGGCACGTTGCGACGGGGATCAAGCCCCTCGGGTATTGGGTCTCCCCTGACGGCACGCACCTCGCCTACCTGAACTGGAAGGGAATCGAAGACAACACGCAGCAGCCGGTGTACGAGCTCAGCGTCCTGTCCTTTGGCGATCAACGGTCGCGGGTGCTGGTTCCAAAGCTCAAGCAAGACTACGGGATCTCCGTCAGTTGGGCGCCCGACAGCGGCTCGTTGGCATACACGACCTCGGACAACGGCGATTGCTACGTGGTGCGCAGGGATGGGGGTGAACCAAGAAGCCTAACCACCGGTCCCCATCCCCCGTTCAACGACGACCATCGTGCCCCTCTCTGGGATGCCAACGGGAAGCTCATCGTGCTCCTCAGCGGCGAGCAGTACGGGAGGCTCGGTTCCGACAAGGTCTGGGTTGCGTCCCCAGCGCAAGGTACGTTCAAACAGATCACTGAGATACCGGACCGCGTTGTCTTGGAGGTCCTCGCTCCGGTGGGTGGTGGCCGTTTCTGGTCGCCCGACGGCAGATCGATGATCGTAATGACGAGGCATGAGCGGACAAAGGACCTTGGGTTCTACAAGGTTGACGTGTCGAGCGGTGCCACGACCCTTCTGTTTGAGGAACCTCGATACTCGAGCGGCGACCGCATCTTCCACGCAGACGTGAGTCGCGACGGCAAGATTCTGGCGTACGTCGCCGAGGATGCACAGCACCCGGAGGACATCTGGGTGTCGGGGCCCGATCTCCGCGACCGCCGACAGCTGACACACATCAACCCGCAAATCGAGAGCATGGCTTTCGGCAAGAGTCGAATCATCGACTGGCGAGGGATCGACGGCCAGCCGCTCCGCGGGGCCCTGCTCCTGCCGGCCAACTACGAGGAAGGCAAGCGGTATCCACTCATCGTGAACGTGTACGGTGGGTCCTACCGCTCGACGGGAGTGTATCGGTTTGGCCTGTCGGGATCCGGGGTCGAGAACCTGCAGATTCTCGCGACACGGGGTTATGCCGTCCTCTTGCCGGACACCCCGCTTCGGAAACGCACTCCAATGCAGGACCTGTTGAAGACGGTAATGCCCGGTGTGGATCGCGCAGTCGATCTGGGAATCGCCGACCCTGAGCGACTCGGGGTCATGGGACACAGCTATGGCGGATATTCCACCCTCTCGCTGATCGTGCAAACGACGCGTTTCAAGGCGGCCGTCGACAGCGCAGGACCGGCCAACCTCCTCAGCTTCTATGGGGTGATGCACAAGAGTGGGGGAGCCGGCGGGATCGGTTGGTCCGAAACCGGCCAGGGCGGAATGGTTGACGCACCATGGCAGGTCAGGGACCGATACATTGAGAACTCTCCATGGTTCTACCTGGATCGCGTGGAGACGCCTCTACTGATCATACAAGGAACGTTGGATCTGATCACCCTGCAGTCGGACGAGGTGTTCGTCGCCCTCCGACGTCTCGGCAAGGAAGTCGTGTATGCCAAATATGCCGGTGAGGATCATTGGGAGGGTACGTGGAGCGCGGCAAACGTCGCGGACTACTGGACCCGGGTCATCGGTTGGTTCGACGCGCACCTGTCGATCGCGGGCGTGAAAAAACAGGAATGAGGATGCCGGCGGTCACCCGTGGTGACGCCGCATAAGGTTTGAGACGTGCACAAGTCGTCAGTGCGGGAACCCGCACGCGGGAGGGACTGACCATGAACTTTCGGTGCTTTGGTCTTGCCAGTGTAGTGGTCGCGTGTGCTTTTGTTCTTGGGCCTGCCGCGTCCACAGACGCGCGGCCCGTCACCTCGATGGACCTCCTCACGCTGCGTGACGTGGGCGGCGTCAGCATGTCGCCGGACGGGCGATTCGTGGTGTACCAGGTCCGCCGGGCCGATTCGGCGGCCAACGCGTATTCGAACCAGTGGTTTCTCATCGAGGTCGCGACAAAACAACAACGCATCATCGTAGGCAATGGGGGTGAACCGATTCTGAGTGGTGGCGATTGGCAGACGTACGCTCCGGTGTGGTCTGGGAAGAGCGACGCCTTCTGCTACGTCCGTAAAGACGGGGGACGCATTACCGTCCACCGAATGACCCTGGACGGACAAGACAAGCCCATCGTGGTGGGGAAGGGCGATCTCGTCGATTTTCGCGCGAACGACATCGGTGTTGCGTATGTCGCGCTCGAGGACGCCACACCCGAGACAGTTCGAGTGGCGCAGGAAAACCTTCGGAACGGCTATCTCTTTGCGCTCGGGTACCCGTCATGGACGCAGGAGAAGATCAATCAGTTTGCACCGTGGCTCGGTCGTCCGGACTTCAGCGCCGAGAAGGTCCGGGCAGGGTACGACGTGGACGTGCAAACCGGTGTCGTGCGGCCGCAGCCAAAGGCACCCGGCTCCACCTACGTGCCCGATGAGCTGACGCACGGCATCCCGGATTTTCGCTTCGCCATGTACGCCACGCTGTCTCCCGACGGAAAGAGCGAGGCCTTCTGCGCCACCACCAAGGCAAAAGGAAAGCCGAGTGAGCAGCACGCAATCTACTCGGTTCCACCCCAGGGAGGGGAAGTCACTCGTCTCTCATCGTTGACGGAGGAACCGATCAGGCAACTCGCCTGGTCCACCGACGGTCGTCACATCTACTTCCTTCGAGCGACCGACTACACCGATCAGAACCTCTTTGTCGCCGATCCTTCCACGAACCAGTCGAGGCAGTTGACGAAACTACCCGGGTATCTCGATTCATGCTCGTTTGCTGGTGGCGCGCTCGTGGCCGCGTGCACCGTGGAATCGTTGCAGCGGCCGCAGGAGATCGCGGTCGTTCACCTCGATACCGGCGCGGTTGACGTGCTCACCGATCTCAACCCCGAGTTCAACAAGCTGGAGAAGACGCCTACCGAGAAGCTGGTCTGGACGAACAAGCACGGCGACGTCATGTACGGGGTCTTGACATACCCCCGTGGCTATCGTCCCGGCACGCGGTATCCAATGGCTATCACCACGTACCGGGCTCATGGCTTCCTTCGCGGCGCCGTGGGTGACGAGTATCCGGTGGACGTGTTTGCTGCGAACGGCTTGATGGTCGTCGCGGTCGACATCTACAACACGTCGTACGTTCCGGTTGCGCTTGATCAAGAGCAACCTTTCGACGTGACCATACTCGATTGGCAATCACCTCTCGATGGTATCGAGCAGATCGTCGGCGAACTTGCCAAACGTGGTCTCATCGACAAAGAGCGGGTCGGGATCAGTGGGCTGAGTCACGGTTCGGAGATCACAAACTACGCGATCAGCCACTCGAGCACCTTCGCCGCCGCAATCGCAGACGGCGGTTCAGCTCGCGATCCGCTCTTCTATTACCTCAAGAGCGAGAGTTGGAACACGATGTTCAAGTCGTGGGGTCTCGAGGGGCCGCCGTACGAGGCGAATCTGCCGAAATGGCAGCAGATGTCGCCAGCGCTCAACGCTGGCAGGATCACTGCGCCGTTGTTGATGAACGCGCCGGACTCCGAGTACGTCATCGGGCTCCAGCAGTACTGGGAGATGCGCGACCATCACCGCCCGGTCGAGATGTGGATCTTCCCCGACGAGGACCACATCAAGCACCAACCCGTGCACCGCCTCGTGGTGTACGACCGCAACGTCGATTGGTTCAACTACTGGCTGCGAGAGGTGCGCGATCCTGACCCGAGTAAGGGCCCGCAGTACAAGCGCTGGGACGCGCTGCGCGCGGAACGCGATGCGTCGCGCAGGTAGTCATGCAGATGGAGGGGCAGCTCCTGTGACACAGCTATGGGTGGACGGACTCACGTCCCTGCCTTTTGACCTGAGGGCCGACCGGTCACGCCATCTTGGCGCCCTGTGTGCCGTTTGACGGCCAAGAGAAGCGTTGCGCGACGCCCGCGGCGTCTGGTGAGAAGGCTCGCGAAGAGCCTCAGAAGGGGAGGAGTCATGCACCGGAAGGCCCTCGTAACCTGTTTGGTTGGCATCTACTTCCTCTCACTCAGCATTGCTGGGCACGTCAGCGGCGCGCAAACGTCCGAGCCCGCCTCCACGAGTCAGCAAGGCGACCGGCCACCGGCCCCGGCGGCGATTCCCGGTACGGCCGCTGGAAAGCACGCTCCCACCCTTGAAGACGTCATCAACGTGAAGTCGACCTACCAGGCCAAGATCTCTCCGGACGGGCGCTGGGTCCTCTTCGCTGTCAGCGGATGGGAGACACCCAAGCCGGACACCCATGAACAGCGGTCGCATTTATGGCTGGTGTCGGCCACAGACCCAACGGGTGACGGCGCCCCACGACAGATCACCTTCGGTGAAAAAGGTGAGTCTTCCCCCGATTGGTCTCCGGAAGGCAAGTTCGTCAGTTTCGTTGCCGTGCGCACCGTCCCCGGAGAGAACGCCGATAAGCCTCAGCTCTACATCATGCGAACGGATGGCGGCGAGGCCTGGCCTATTACCGACGTCAAGAGCGGCGTGGGCCAGTACGCCTGGTCCAAGGATGGAAGCAGGATCGCGTTCGTCATGGCTGATCCTCTTTCCAAGGAGGAAGAGGAGAAACAGAAGCGCAAGGACGACGTTCGTGTTTTTGAGGAGGTACAGGCGAGATCCCACCTCTGGATCTTCGACATCGCTGCGAAGGCGGCCTCTCAGATCACCAGTGGGAAGGAGTTCATAGTCAAGAGTTTCAGTTGGGCGCCGAGCGGTCAGAGGATTGCATTCTCCGCTGCCCCCACTGCGATGGCGCGCGACGAGCGCGACGTCGTCTACATTTTCGATCTCACGTCTAAGGCCCTGGAACGCATAAGTTCCACTACGCTCGGAACGGAAAGCGCTCCCGAATGGTCTCCGGACGGCAAGACGATCGCCTATTCGTTCCGTCCGAATCCGTTCAAGAAGGATCCCGAAGGCTTTACCCCAAGACCGATCGTGAACGCCCACCTCACGCTCTACGACGTTGCCACCAAAGAAACCCGTGACGTCTACGATCCCACGAGCTTTGACAACGACTTCTCCCGCGCGACGTGGGCCCCGGACAGCAAACGGCTGGTGTTCGGCACCTCTCACCGCGTGTACTACGACGTATTTGAATACGACATCACCACGCGCAAATACAGGGAGCTCTCGCACGGCGATAGCACCTTCATGGGGAACTTCAGCCGCGACGGCTCTCGGGTGGCTTTTGTGAGGAGCAAGGTCACCAGCCCAGCTGATGTCTACGTCTCCGACCCGGAGTTCAAGTCGCCGGTGAAGCTGACCGACATCAATCCCCAGGTCCGCGAGTGGCGCTTGGGCGAGGCTGAAGTCGTGACCTGGAAGAGCAAAGATGGCTGGGAAATCGAGGGCGTTCTGATCAAACCAGCCAACTACGAAGCCGGCACCCGCTACCCAATGCTGACCGACGTGCACGGAGGGCCGACGGGAGCGCATGCGGTCTGGTTTGACGCCGACCACCAGTTCTGGGCTGCCCGAGGCTGGGCGGTTCTGCTTCCCAACCCGCGCGGGAGCACGGGTTACGGCGAGAAATTCATGCGTGGCAACATCCCCGATTGGGGTGGAGGCGACTATCGCGACATCATGGCCGGCGTGGATGCCGCGGTTGCTCGCGGCATCGCCGACCCGGACAAACTGGCCGAGATGGGCTGGAGCTACGGGGGCTACATGACCTCGTGGATCGTCTCTCAAACCGGCCGTTTCAAGGCGGCTCGAATGGGCGCGGGCCTATCCGACCTTTACGGTATGTACGGCACAACGGATATCCCCAACTACATTGCTTCGTTCTTCAACGGAGCGCCCACGGCCAAGACGCTGGCGCTTTACCTTGAGCGCTCGGGGATTACGTACGCCGACCGCGTTACGACGCCTCTTCTGATCATGCACGGCGAACAGGACTACCGGGTCCCGGTTTCGCAAGCCATGGAGTTCTACCGAGCCCTGAGGGAACGCGGCAAAACTGTTGAGCTGGTGCTATTCCCCCGTGAAGAGCACGGGAACGGAGAGTGGTATCACAGGTTGGACCAGCTGAGGCGGGAGTACAACTGGATCGCCAAGTACACCCTAGGCGAAAGCGCACAATTGCCGGAAGAGAAGAAAGCAGAAAAGTAACAACCGCTGCTTCAGCCGCGTTGAGAGTGGAGCTTCCAAAGACCAATCAGCAACGACCAACGCAAGGGAGGTGGGTGTGAGAGCTCTTCAGAGGGGGATGTTCACATTTGCGGTGCTGTTGATCGGTGCGCTTGTCGGACTGGCCGCCCAGCGTGCGGATGCGCAGAGCGTTCACCGCGAGAAGGTGCGAATCGTGACAGGCCCGACCGTGCAGGTCAGCAAGGCGTTTCCCGGCCTGCCCAACTACGAGAACCTCGCGGTTGGCGACCCCGAGCACGCCGGACGACTCATCACCTGCTCGATGGTGTATCCCGAAGACATAGGCACGCTTTGCCACCAGTACTGCTACGTCTCGTTTGACGGCGGCAAGACTTGGGACCCGTCGCTCAAAGTGACGGAAGGCAAGGTGAACGGTGACCCCACGGTCGTGTACGCCCACGGGGACACGGTGTACGTCGTAGCCCTGGTCATCAAAGATCTCGACAAGCCGAAGGACCCCGAACCCAGCGCGCCCCGAGACGAGGCGAGGACCGTTGTCTACAAGTCGACCGATGGAGGACGCACCTTTGCCGAGTCGGCGCGTTTCCAGTTCATTGACCGCGAGTTCATTGACATTGACAGGACGAACGGCAAGTACGCCGGGCGAATCTACATCGTGGGCCAGGGCTCCGTCAAAGACATCTCTGCGTCCAGGAGCGGGGCAAGCCTGCAGATCTTCCGCTCACTCGATGATGGCAAGACCTTTCTCGGGCCGGTACACGCCGAGTACCCGGAAGGGACGGAGATTGCCGGGGTTGGCACCGGAGCGGTGCTCTCGGACGGCACCTTCGTCGTGATGTTCGGTCTCACGAAGAAGGGCCGGCAACAGAACCTCGAGCAGGAGCCGACAGTTGGGCCGAACGGCGAGCTGCACGTCATCAGCACCAAAGACGGGGGAGAGAGGTTCCACCCATCGGTGAAGGTCGCGGACTGGAGGGTGGACCGGAGTAGGTCTGAAGGGGGAATGCTGGGGCAGTTGGTGGTTGATCGAGGGAGCAAGGCGTTCAAGGACCGGCTGTACGTGGTGTACCCGGAGATTGTCTCGGACCGGATTCAGATTCGGCTGTCGTACTCATCGGACAAGGGCAAGAAGTGGTCGAAGCCCGTGACGGTGAACGACGACCGTTCACCGGAAAAAGGCGGCAAGGGGCCGGACCATCTGCTTCCCTCGGTTGGGGTGAACAAGGATGGCGTTGTGCTGGTGACGTGGTACGACCGCCGCGAAGCCAAGGACAACCTCGGCTGGAGGCTGCGCGCGGCCGCATCGCTTGATGGTGGCGAGACCTTTTCCGCCAGCGTCCCCATAACGGACTTCGCCAATGCGTTCACATCAACCACGCGGTGGCACGTAACTGTCGGCACGAACAGCGATGACAAGAAACCGCTGGTCTCGGTCTTTGCGGGCCTGAATCCGTTCTTCGTGAGCGGTGGTCACACCTCCGGCTTGGCCGTCGATGCGGACGGTACGTTTCATCCGACCTGGGTGGACAACCACACTGGGGTTGCCCAGCTCTGGTCCGCGTCGGTGAAGGTCGAAGGGACGGCCGTCAAGCACGGTGGTCCCGATCTTGCCGACCTGAAGGACATCTCCAAGTCCGTGACGCTGGAGCTCTCGAAGCCGGATTTCGATCGGGTCAAGGGGACGCTGAGCGTGTCGGCGCGGCTCAAGAACATTTCGAAAGACACGGTCGAGGGGCCCGTGAAGGTGCGGGTACTTACGCTCGAATCGGATCTGGGAGTTCCGGAGATCACGAATGCGGACAACGGCCAGGGGGGTACCGGTGCGGTGTGGGACTTCACGCCGCAGCTTTCGGGAGCCCCGCTGGCGACCATGAAACTCTCGGCGGCACGGACGCTGAGCTTCCGGGTCTCCGACCTGCGTCCGCTGGCCCAGGGCAAGGACTTCAAG
>DATEYD010000095.1:0-1817 GCA_035583445.1 Minisyncoccota bacterium | reverse complement strand
TCGCCGCGCGGCGGCTATGCTCGAGGATGACCTCGCCCGCCTTCTCGTGTTTCACCAGGTCCAGAACGTTCGTGCACTCGGGGGTAGAGTACTCGGGATGCGCGTGGTCGACGTAGTAGCGCGCACCGTTCACCAGCGTCTTGTTGCGGGTGATGTTTTCCTGCTGGTTGGGCGTGTACTTCTCGCCGTCGGCCTGGAAGCCCCGGGCGTCGGCAAGGGGGTTCTCCTGATCGTAATCCCAGAGGATCTTAGCGCTGCCCTCATCGCGATAGGAGTTCACGAGCAGGACGCAGCTAGAGATGGGATCGAAGTCCTTGTCGTTGATGACGGTGATTCCGTACTCGACCTCGGTGCCCATCACCTTCTTCACTGCCATGCTCGCTCCTGTCGACAATGGTCATGAACGCGTGTTTTCGCGTTCCCGAGGGCATGTTGCTCCCGGCACCATGTTTATAGTCGATCCGGCCGGCGACGGATAGCCGTCTGTCGCGATGGGCGTTGCTCTCTCCTCCAAGAGAAACAGCCCGGGCGGAGAACGTCCGCCCGGGCGTGATTTCCGCTGTGATTACAGGTACTGGCCAGCCGTGACATTCTCGATCGACTTTTCATTCCGGCTGATGCCGCTGATAAGCGTGCGTACGTTGATGATGCGCTCACCCTTGCGTCCGGAGATCCGAGCCCAGTCGTCCGGGTTCGTGGTGTTCGGGAGATCCTCGTTCTCCTTGAACTCTTCCGTGACGGCCCGGTCGAGATCATCGTACTTGATGCCGCGCTCGCCGGTGGTGATGTAGCGCTTGATCGCGGCCTTCTTGGCCCTCGACACGATGTTCTCGATCATCGCGCCACTGGAGAAGTCTTTAAAATAGAACGTCTCGCGATCGCCCTTCGCGTACGTCACCTCGAGGAACTTGTTCTCTTCGGTGGCGGCGTACATGCGTGCCACGATCCGGACGGTCATGTCATCCACCAAGGCCTTCGAATCACCTTCGAACCGCTTGAACTCGTCCTCATGGAAGGGAAGGTCGGGCGTGAGGTACTTGGAGAAGATCTCCTTCGCACCCTTCTCTTCGGGCCGGTTCACCTTGATCTTCAGGTCGAGTCGACCAGGTCGGAGCACCGCCGGGTCGATGAGATCCTGCCGGTTCGACGCGCCGATGACGATCACGTTCCTGAGCGACTCGACACCGTCGATCTCCGAGAGAAACTGCGCCACCACGGTGGCTTCCATGTCCGAGGAGATCCCCGAGCCGCGAAGCCGGAAAAGCGAGTCCATCTCGTCGAAGAAGAGCACGACGGGGATGTCCTTCTCCGCCTTCTCGCGCGCTTTCTTGAACACTTCGCGGATCTTGTGCTCGGTCTCGCCCACGTACTTGTTGAGGAGCTCCGGGCCCTTCACGTTGAGGAAGAAGCTCCGCGTTTCCTTGCCGCTGCGCTCCTCGATGCGCTTGGCGAGGCTGTTGGCCACCGCCTTCGCGATGAGCGTCTTGCCGCAACCCGGTGGGCCGTACAGCAGGATGCCCTTCGGTGGCTTCAGTTTGTGCTGGGCGAATTCACTCGCATAGAGGTAGGGGAGCTCGATGGCGTCGCGCAGTGACTCGATCTGCTCCGCCAGGCCCCCGATGTCCGAGTATTGAACGTCCGGGACCTCCTCCAGCACCACTTCCTCGACCTCCGACTTGGGCAGCTTCTCGTGCCCGTAACCGGAGCGCGGGTTCATCATCACGCTGTCACCGATCTCCAGCTTCTGCCTCCTGAGCGGCGCCGCGATGGAGATCACGCGCTCTTCGTCCCCGCGGCCCAGCACGATAGCCCGGCTG
>DATEYD010000094.1:0-1537 GCA_035583445.1 Minisyncoccota bacterium | reverse complement strand
TGCCAACTGACCGTCATCAGGTCAGATTTGTCCATCGTGCCGCCGGTGACGAGCACGACACAGCCCGGCTCCACCAGCCATTTCGCCTGATTCAAGAGAAGTCCGCGTTTCATGTCTTTCCTCTCAGCAGACCGTCCGTCGCAGCAGCGGGACCTTCATCATCATCGAAGTGAGGAGACAACAGATCACGAATGCGACGAACGGCACAAAGATAATGCCGGCCACGAACGTCCCGTCGCCTGCAACCTGGGTAGCGTCGGTCGATCTGTGGCCGCTGAGGAGCTTGCCGATGCCCGTGAGCACGAGCGGGTGCAGGACGTATACGCCGAGCGTCGTTGACGCGACCCACTCGAGGATGGCCTTGCGGATGCCCGTAGGCGGCTTGACCTTGGCGTCGTGCAGCCAGGCGGCCCAGAAGACCGCGATCGACAGGAAGAGGATGGGCGGAGTGAAGAAGTCGAACACGAATCGGCTGCCGGGACCGATGCCGCCTTGTCTGGCGATGAAAGCTTCCGCGAAGACGGCCGGGTAGATCGCACAGATCAGCACGGGAAACAGCAGAACGACCGCGGGGATCTTCCTCGGGTCCACGCGGCTGAGCTCGTAGCCGCACAGGTAGTACCCGAGGTACGGGATGAACATGGTGAAGATCGACCGTTGGTTCTGCCAGAGGAGGTTGTCCGTCTGGAAGTGGGCGTTCGAAAGGACGAGGATCACCGCGATCACGAACAGCCGCTGGTTTCGCGTGGCGTGCCGAACGAAGGTTCGCAGCGGCGGCGTCACGAGATACAACCCGAGGATCATGTAGAGGAACCACAGATGATAGTAAGGGTCCCCCGTGAGGATGAGCTGGACGATGCCGCCCAAAGTGAGCGTCTCGTGGTCGATGAATGCTCGAACGAACAGATAGACGGTCGTCCAGACGACCAGCGGGACCCCTACGCGAACCATGCGCTTCCTATAAAACTCCAGGGGCGATTCCTGCCGCGCGTCGTCCAGCAGCAGCGCACCGCTGACCATCACGAACACGGGGATCGAGAAGAAGCACGCATAGAAGATCCAGCCGCCCAGCCACCAGTTGAACGAAAACGGCCTGGACGCCATCGTCAGCCAGATCGTGACGTGGGCGGTGACCACCGCATAGATCGACAGGATGCGAAGTCTGTTGATGTACTGTATGTTCTTGATTTACTTCGTCTCCAGCACGAGTACGGAGTCCATCTTGTCCGGGGCGGTCTCGGGCAGCGCGATCGACCACCTCTGGCCGTTTTGTGTCACCGTCAAGGCTTTCTTCTGCGGGTCGGCCAGCAGGTACGCCTTGACCACCATCTGCTCAGTCGCCGGCAGCTCGAACGAGCCGGAAGGCCACGTGAAAAGGTGAATGTATAGCTTGCCGGACTTGGTCGTGCAACGCCAATCCTTCTTGGCGACGAAAATTCGATTGCCCTTGGAATCCTTCCTGGTCGGGTCGGGGTCGTGCGCGCCGAGCTCCTCGCCGAAGGGCGTGGGACCGGTCCCATAGATGGCCGCGCCATTG
>DATEYD010000093.1:0-2308 GCA_035583445.1 Minisyncoccota bacterium | reverse complement strand
CCGTTGGCCCCACTCGTGGGTCCTGTTGCAGCAGCGCTGTGAGTATTATCAATGGCGTAATCAGCTCTCGTATGAAAGCCGAAAACGAACCCAACGCCGCCACCGAAATCCAATGGATTCCTCATAGCGCTGTCGTATTAGTGATGTCCACCGCTGAGCCTAACGCCGCTCTGGTGACATCTGCCACGGAGTTGAAGGCTCCCTTCGTAGTGTTTGCCGCCGACGTTGACGCTCCCTTGATGAAATCTGCCGCAGAGCGGACCGTTCGTTTGAAGAAGTCCCGAACCGACGCCATCACTCCATACCCCTTCCTTTTTTCTCCGCCTGGTCAGGCCGGCCGATTGCGGACGCCGCATTTCGGCCATTCGTGTGTGTTAGACGGCTTATCGTCAACACTGCCTTCGACTACCCTATATGAGGCAGTGCTCCGGCTACGAGCAACATCTGAGAGGACATTTGGGGCCAGCTCTTCGGAAAATAAGTATAAATACGTAGGCTTCGGAGCCTCAAGCCTCAAACCAATTCGTCACGGCTTCGTCAAAGATGCTCATCAAAGAATGTGGTTCTCTTGACTGATTAGTGGGTGGTTTTGAGGGGATAAGGACCTCGGCCTGACTCTGAAGGTCCAGGGTAGTCCCTTCCACTTCGCCGCTTCGTCGCCGTCCCGTTTTGGGTGAGGGCCGACGCCGAGACGACGAAGTTCCAGGGACAAGACCGTCGAACCGTTTGGATTTTATGGATGCATCCTGACTGCGAATCTGGTTGAACGATTGTTTTTGCCGAACGGTCGTCCGTCAGAAAGGAGTCAGGATGCAGTTGAAGAGCATACTCAATCGGGTCCAGAAGCACCAGGGGTTTGTGTACACGGACATGGACTTGACTGAAGAGAAGGAGCAACTGGTTTTGAACGTTACGCTTCGTCCTCGGACGAACAGTCGTGCGTTCTGCTCAGGCTGCGGACACAAGCGGCCGGGTTACGATACGCTGCCCTCGCGTCGGTTCGAGTTCATTCCGTTCTGGGGCATCCTGGTGTACTTTGTCTATGCGATGCGGCGCGTGCAGTGTCCGACGTGCGGGATCAAGGTGGAGACCGTTCCGTGGGCGGAGGGCAAACGCACCGTGACGACGGCCTATGCGTGGTTCCTCGCGCGCTGGGCGAAACAGCTCAGTTGGGCGCAGGTGGCGGAGGCGTTTCGGACAAGTTGGTACACGGTTTATAGTTCGATCGAGATGGCGGTAGCCTGGGGCCGTGCGCATCTGGATCTGGCGGGGATTACGGCCCTCGGGGTGGACGAGATGGCCTGGGGCCGAGGGCATCGGTACGTGACGGTGGTCTACCAGATCGACCAGGCGTGCAAACGGCTGTTGTGGATCGGGGAGCACCGCAAGGCCAAGACGCTGCTGCGCTTCTTTCGCTGGTTCGGCAAGGGGCGGACGGCGGGTCTGCGGTATGTGTGCAGCGACATGTGGCAGGCCTATTTGAAAGTGGTGGCGAAGAAGGCTTCGCAGGCGATTCACATTCTGGATCGGTTTCATATCATGAGTCATCTGAACAAGGCGATTGACGAGGTGCGTGCGGCCGAAGCGAAGGACTTGGTACGCCAGGGGTATGAGCCGGTCCTGAAGAAGACCCGCTGGCTGCTTCTGAAGCGTCCGGAGAACCTGACGGACGAGCAGGACCTGTCGCTGGGGAGATTGTTGCAGTACAACCTCAAGGCAGTTCGCAGCTACCTGCTGAAAGAGGAGTTTCAATTCTTCTGGGAGTATTGCAGCACCCCTTGGGCCGGGCGATTCCTGGATCGTTGGTGCACGCGGGTGATGCGTTCTCGGATCGCGCCGATGCAGAAGGTGGCTCGGATGCTGCGGGGTCATCGCGAGCTGATCCTCAACTGGTTTCGGGCGAAGAAAGCGTTTTCCAGCGGCGTGGTGGAGGGCTTGAATGGCAAGGCGAAACTGACCACCAGAAGAGCCTACGGCTTCAAGACCTTCTCAATGCTGGAATTGGCCCTGTATCACAACCTCGGGGCCTTACCGGAGCCCGTAGTAGCCCACAAATTCTTTTGACGAGGCAGAGAAATAGGTTGTTCAACAGTATTAGCCACATTGGCTGCGATTGTGGATCAACACCTGGAGACGATTGATACAATTGCTTATACTCGTTGATCTCGTCACGACACAAAATAGCCCACACGGGAATGGGGAATTCGTCGAGTGTGTTCCGATGAATATGCGCAATCAAGACGTCAACATCGTCTCTTTCAATGGGGTCTGCCGAGTTGTCCCCATTCAGCTGTTTCTCGAGAGTCCT
>DATEYD010000092.1:0-1135 GCA_035583445.1 Minisyncoccota bacterium | reverse complement strand
AAGCGGCAGCAACCAGTCTCCGACTCCGCTGATGGTCGATAGGTAGTATGCCAGGCCCCCAGACGGACGCGTCGCGCCTGGTTCGTAGTAACCTAAAGCCCAGTTGTGGCCGAGTATCGGCACGTTCTCGAACGACGGGTGACTCCAGAAGAGCATGGAGAACATGCTCACGTTGGCGAGGAGCGCCGCCATCAGAATGACCGGGATGTTGGACGCGTAGATCAGCTTGATCGGATACCTGCCTCTCGCACCTCTCGCTCCGCCGTGGGCCAGGGGCAGCTCGATCCTGCTCGATTCGGTGTATGCCACGAACAGGAAGATGGCTATAGTGCCGATGAGCGCCACCATCGGGTTGGGCTGCGCTAGGAAGATACGTTCGTACCCTCCGTTCGCCAGAGCCGGTGCGGACATGTGATGGAACAGATAGATCGTCTTGGGCAGGGTCCCTGCCGGCGGATTGTCGACCGATATTGGATCCAGCGAATTGGCCGGGTGCCAGTTCAGGGTCCCCGTGAATATCTGCTGCGCTACGCCCGCTGCGATGAACAGCGAGATCCCGCTCCCGATGCCCCATTTGGAGACCACCTCGTCCATGAGGAACACGAGGTACGACCCTATGAACAGCTGGAAGACTATGAGGAACCTCGCGATGCCGGCACCGTCCATCCAGGATACCCCGAACAGACCATTGGCCCCGACAAGGCCCGTCATGTTCGCGCTGAACTTGTCCGAGGGCACCATGAAGCCGTAGACCTGCGGAACGGATTCTACGACGATCATTATGATGACCATCAGTTTCTGGGTGCCCTGGTAGACGGCCTTGTCCTCGTCGTCCTTCAGGTTGAGCTTTATGATCTTCGCTCCGGTGAAGAGCTGCATGATGATGGAGCCGGTGACGATCGGGCCGATGCCCAGGTGCATCAGAGAGAACTGCGCGCCAGCGAGTATCGCCCTGTACTGGGCGAACAGGTCTATCCTCTGCTCCGTGCTCAGCCCGTAGATGACGATGTTGGTCATCGCGAAGTACAACACCAGGATCAGGATGATCCACATCATCTTCGTCCTGAAGTGAACATGCCCCTCGGGTCTCGTGACCGCTGGAAGCCTGTCAGTGACCGGCTTCAGCTTGTAGAGC
>DATEYD010000091.1:0-1181 GCA_035583445.1 Minisyncoccota bacterium | reverse complement strand
ATGGGAAAGCAAAAATTTCAGCGAACCAAGCCGCACATGAACGTAGGGACGATGGGACACATCGACCACGGGAAGACGACGTTGACAGCAGCGATCACGAAATACTGCTCGTTTTTAGGGCAAGCAGAGTATCGATCGTTTTACACGATCGATAATGCACCGGAAGAGAAAGAGCGCGGCATCACGATCAACATAGCGCATGTGGAATACGAGACAAGCAAGCGGCACTATGCGCACGTGGACATGCCTGGGCACCGTGACTACATCAAGAACATGATCACGGGTGCAGCGCAGGTGGATGGAGCGATCCTGGTGGTGGCGGCTCCGGATGGACCGATGCCCCAGACGCGAGAGCACGTGTTGTTGGCGCGCCAGGTGGAAGTTCCCGCCATCGTGGTCTTCCTGAACAAGGTGGACATGATGGATGATGAGGAGCTGTTGGAGCTGGTGGAGATGGAGCTGCGGGACCTGCTGAACGAGTACGAGTTCCCCGGCGATACGACACCGATCGTCCGCGGGAGTGCCTTGCTGGCCCTGGAGAGCACGAGCACAGACGTGAATGCGTCTGAATACGCCTGCATCAAGGAATTATTGCGGGTGGTGGATGAGTACATCCCGGAACCGGTGCGTGAGACCGATAGGCCGTTCATGATGCCGATCGAGGATGTGTTCTCGATCAAGGGACGTGGGACGGTGGTGACGGGCAGAGTGGAGCGCGGCATTGCCAAGAAGGGTGATGCAGTGGAAATCGTCGGGTTGCGAGACAAGAGCATGAGTTCGGTGATCACGGGCACAGAGATGTTCCACAAGGAACTGGATCAGGTGCAAGCCGGAGATAATGCGGGCATCCTGCTCCGTGGTATCGAGCGTACGGACGTCGAACGTGGCATGGTGGTAGCCAAACCTGGCTCGATTACCCCGCACACCAGATTCATGAGTGAAGTATACGTGCTGCGTAAGGAGGAAGGTGGGCGGCATAAAGCCTTCTTCACCGGATATCGACCGCAATTTTTTATCCGTACGATGGATGTGACCGGAAACATCAAGCTGCCCGAAGGGGTGGAGATGGTGATGCCGGGAGACAATGTGAACCTGGAAATTGAATTGATCGTACCGGTGGCGTTGGAGCAAGGCTCCAAGTTTGCCATCCGCGAAGGCGGTTTGACCGTCGGTGCTGGTGT
>DATEYD010000090.1:0-1176 GCA_035583445.1 Minisyncoccota bacterium | reverse complement strand
GTCTGCCCGGAGCTCTCGCTTGATGTCGCTCGAGCGATCATCGCTTCAACCGGGGGACAACTCGCCACCGCGTACCTTCTGCAGGAGATAGCCGGGTGGGAGGGAGAAGCGGAACGGCTTGGAGTGCGGTCGCTCGTGCTCGATTCGCTCGGAGCGGCGCCCCGCCCCGTGCCACTTCTACGTGCTGTTCGTGGGTGGGCTCAACGTACTTCGGCGGTCGCCTACTGCCTCCAGCATGCAAACAAGAAAGGCGACCATCGCGGAGAGACTTCGCTTGGGCACTGGGCGGACTACGAGCTACGTGCTGCAAAGCCCACGCCGACTGCGATCTCGACACGCATCGAGCTCCGCAAGACAAGGCTCGGTCCGACGGGCACCGTGGCACTGAAGCTCATCTAGCCGTGAGCGAGGATGTCTTGCACGTAGTGGGTCGCGGTCTGCAGGTCTTTGAGGATCCGTTCGAGGTTCTTGCGGTGCTTCTTGGTCAGCTTCGGCCAACCGTGCCTGGCTGCCCAACGGATCGCCAGCATGTAATCGGCGTAGTCCTGGTCTGCGGCATGCTGCTCCTCGTCGAGCAGTACCCCTGGCGCTTCGAACTGCCGATAGAGCGTCGCATCCCGCGTCAGGAAGTCTTCCCCTTCGTACTTCCACCGCGGCAGTTCGTCCGGATCCGACGGATCGAACTTCTCGCCGAAGATTCCGATCAGCGAGGCGCCAGGGAACCCATTGTCCTCGTGACACACCATTTTTCCGGCTAGATGGGCGTCGTTCCACGTGACGAGCCGATCGTTCACAGCGACAATCTCCAACGCCTTGCGGTCCGTCACTTCAGACCATGTCGATTCATCTTCCGCGTGCTCCGGATCATCTTGCCACAGCTTCCGGAGCTCTCGGAGAAGAGCGTCCCGCTGCACGAGCAGAGCCGCTAGCTGCTCGCGCTCCGTGTCGGTGAGCATGAGTGAGTGGTTCACGCTGCGACCTCCCGATTGACCATCATGTACAAATGTGGCCTGCCCCTAATCTGAATTGCGTAGCTTAGCTGTCGCTCAGTCGCTAGCGACGGATCTCCGAGAGCGACGTCGACACGCCCTGCCCTTGCCTGTGCGGTCACCCATCCTCTCATCTCCTCTGGACCGACTCCAGCGAGCTGTCCAACGTCAGCTATCACGACGTGGG
>DATEYD010000089.1:0-2813 GCA_035583445.1 Minisyncoccota bacterium | reverse complement strand
CGCGGTCGCCTATCGTCAAGGATGAGTGGGTAAGGCCGGGCACGCACATCAACTGCATAGGCGCGGACGCTCCGGGCAAGCAGGAGATGGACCCGAAGGTGCTCAAGAGGGCACGCCTGGTCATAGACGACTGGGAGCAGGCGAGCCACTCGGGCGAGATCAACGTGCCCCTGTCCAAGGGCGAGCTCGTCAGGGAGGACGTCGACGCGGAGATCGGGCAGGTCGTCGCCGGCCTGAAGCCCGGCAGGGAGAGCGAGGAGCAGATCACTGTCTTCTGCTCGACGGGCCTTGCGGTGCAGGATGCGCTCACCGCGAAGATCGCCTACGACGCTGCGATGGCGCAGAAGATCGGCCGTTCGATGCAGATGGTCCTGTGAACGCTTAACGGCGTGTACGTCCGGGACTTCCCCGAAAACCTTTCAACCCCTTACTACTCTTTTCATCTTTCTTGTGACCGACCTCCGGTTCCACTGGAGGCGCTAGCCAGTGTGCGCGACGTGGGATACGGTTAAGTGCCCACATTCGGATACCGTGAAACATCCTTGCGGGCACACCCAATGAACTGATATTCTCGGATGGGAGACTGCGGGATAGAGCGACAAGAATGTTTAGGGGGAATCTGAACTGAGAAAGAGCGTGATAGGGATAGCGGCAGCAATGCTGATGGTCCTGCCCGCCCTGGTGTTCGCGACACCGGTGCGTGCAGAGGGGGACGCGTGGACCGTCATGGTCTACATGGCAGGGGACAACACCCTCACGGACGCCGTGGCGGTGGACATGGCAGAGCTCGAGGCCGTCGGGTCTACGGCCGATGTGAACTTCGTCGTCCTGGCGGACACCGCAGACGGTCCGGCGTACATGTACTACGTGAACCAGGGTAGCTCGACCGTGATAGCCTCGTGGGGCGAGGTCAACACGGCCGACCCCGCGATGCTGACTAGGTTCATAACGGACGCGAAGACCGCGTACCCGGCGAACAACTACGTGCTGGACTTCTGGAACCACGGCGGTGGCATCATGGGGGTCTGCTGGGATGACACGTCCGGCGACAAGATCACCATGCTCGAGATGAGGACGGCGGTCGTGAACGGCGGCGTGAGCTTCGCGAACGTCTGGTTCGATGCGTGCAACATGGCCCAGGCGGAGATCGCGCACCAGCTCCAGGGATACGCGAGCTACATAGTGTTCAGCGAGCAGACGGTCTGGGGACAGGGCTTCCCGTACGACGCGATAGCCACGCACCTGGTCGCGTCCCCGACGATGGACGGCAGGACGCTGTCCCTGATCACCGCGGACGAGTTCACGGTGTTCTTCACGGCCCTCGGGTGGAACACGTGCACGATCAGCGTGTACGACATGGCGTACCTGACGACGGTGTCCGGAGCGGTCCAGACATTCGCCGGAGCGATGGTCTCGACGATGAACCTGTACTACAAGACGTACAAGTCCTGCAGGGGTTCAGCCGCGGCGACAGCCGGAGCGGTCGACCTGATGGGCTTCGCGCAGCTCGTATCCGCGAACACGAAGCTGAGCACGACCGTTAGGAACGCCGCGAGCGCGACGGTGACCGCCGTGGACCTGGCGATCATCTACGAGTGGCACTCGAAGGACTGCGCCGGCATGAACGGCCTCGGGATCTGGTACCCGACGAGCTCCGTGTCCTACTACTGGAGCGCGTCGGTGGAGACCATGTACCGCGGTATGCTGTTCGACCAGGCCACTGGCTGGGCGAACTTCCTCGACGCGTACTACGCGAAGGCCTGATTGGCGGGACCTAGGACGCGTGAAAGCACTTCCGGAAACCTTTTCCAGCGCTCTATTTCCGTTCGAGTGAGATTTGCGGGAGAGAGACCGTGCGTCCCCCGTCATTTTGAGCGCCAGTGAGCCTGACTTAACGGCGTTGTTAGAATCCTGTACAAGAATCGTTTAATACCGTGAATCTGGATATCCTCTGGCATCCCGGATGATGCACCAGGGACTTTTTTCGCGGGGCGCCGGGACAGAGCGAGAAGGATGAGAGGGGGAGGATGACTTGAGAGGAATCGTAGTTGGATTAGTGGCAGCCATGATGATGATACTGCCCGCACTGGTGATTTCGACCCCCGTGCGCGCAGAGGGAGATGCATGGACCGTGATGGTCTACCTGGACGGGGACAATAACGTCGAATCGTACGCCGCGATGGACCTCGACGAGCTCGAGCTCACGGGCTCCAGCGCCGATGTCAACATCGTGGTCCTGTGGGACCCGCTGTCGGGACCGGCGAACCTGCTGTACGTGAACCAGGGCAGCTCGACCACGCTCGCTGCGTGGGGCGAGGTCAACATGGGCGACCCCGCGACGCTGACCAGGTTCATCGACGACGCGAATGCGCTCTACCCGGCCACGAGGAACGCGCTCGTGATGTGGAACCACGGCGGAGGCATAACGGGCCTGTGCTGGGACGACACATCTGCCTCTGACAAGCTCACGATGCCCGAACTGAGGTCCGGGATCGCGAACGCTGGAGTGGCGTTCGACGTGCTCGTGTTCAACGCCTGCGTGATGGCGGTGGCCGAGGTGGCGCACCAGGTGCAGGGGCACGCGAGCTATGTGGTCTTCAGCCAGGAGAACATGTACGCGCTCGGGTTCCCGTACGATGTCGTCGCTGCGGACCTCGAGGCGAACTCCGCGATGGACGGCAGGGCGATGGCTTTGATGATGGCCCAGGACTACACGGACTACTACATCTCGATAGGGTACTCCGGGGTCACTATCAGCGTGTACGACATGGCATACCTCGGGACGGTCGCGAGCGCGGTGAACGCGTTCGCGA
>DATEYD010000088.1:0-21016 GCA_035583445.1 Minisyncoccota bacterium | reverse complement strand
GTCGAGCACGCGATCGCGGACAAGAGCGCGATCGTCGTCCCCGCGGGCATGATGCACAACTTCATCAACACCGGCACCGACGACATGAAGCTCTACTCGATCTACTCCCCGCCCGAACACAAGGACGGCACGGTCCACCGCACGAGGGCGGACGTCGAGGAAGAGCACTTCGACGGTGTCACGACCGAATAGCGGATACCACATCAGAACACCGCCTCAGGGGCGGTATTCTGTTCGGCCCGATCAGGATCCACATAAGCAACTCAGCATTGAATGCGAGTGGGTGACCTCACCTCGGCTGCAGCAAGGCAGACGAGCTGCTGTTGGTCTCCCTGAGTCAATGAATTGTCCTAAGGCTTATGCAGACTGATCGAGCTGCCTCAAGCATAAACCCGCACCATGTATGCGCAAGCATACGGAGAATTGACATATCATCTATATTTGTGTTATTATATGTGCAGGAGGTATCTCATGCAGAACCAGTGCGGTTGCGATCACCACTGCAAATGCCGTGACGTCTGGAAGTGCATCCTGAAGCCCTTCTGGTACCTGTTCTGGGGCTACATCATCCTGTCGGTCGGCGGCGAGGTGATGAAGCACCCCGAGGAGCTCGTGATCCCCGGCGCTGTGGTCCTCTTCATCGCGCTCCTCTACGTGGTGGCAGTCGTGTGCGAGTGCCTCTTCCCGCCCAAGCAGGACGCGCACTCCGCGCCTGTGACGAAGCAGTAAAGAGACCCGCATCGACATCCCAGATGTCCCGAAGGCCCGGAGCGATCCGGGCCTGACTTTTTATGAAAAGGCGCCGCCCGGGCGGGGCGGCGCTTGTTGTTGCATAGGTCTAGAGGCATCGGCGACGCTACTCGCCCGCCCCGTCCAGGTTCACGTCCTCGAGGATCGCCTCGTTGATGTGCCGGTAGTCGCAGAGCTCGGACGGGGTGAACCAGATGCCGATCTCGCGCTGGGCCTCGGACACCTGGTCCGAACAGTGGATCAGGTTCCGGATCCCCCGCTGTTCGGCGTCGGACAGCGTGTAGGAATCGAGCTGGTAGTCGCCGCGGATGGTGCCGACGTCGGATGCGGTCGGATCGGTGGTGCCGACGATCTTCTTCACGACGGCGACCGCCTGGTTGCCCTCCCACACCATGGCCAGGACGGGAGACGCGCTCATGTACCGGACGACGCCGCGGATGATGTCCTTGCCGTACTCGATCGGCGGGCGGTTCGCATCGACGGACTTTCCCGCCGTCTGCATCAGCTGGACGCGCTTGGTGCCCTTCTCGAGGTACCAGGCATCGTCCTTGCCGTAGTGCGTGATCAGCGTCTTCTCCGACGCCCGGACCAGCTTCGCGGCGACCAGCTTCAAGCCTGTGCGCTCAATACGGCGGGTGATCTCGCCGACCAGTGAGCGCTGGATGGTGTCGGGCTTGAGGATGACGAGCGTGCGTTCAGCCATTGGTTTGCTCCTTCGGGGTTTCCGAGTGCCTACGATACACGGAAAAAATCCATGCGGCAAGCCCGGCGTATGCCGACATCATCGCAGCCGCAGAGAACGACACGTTGCTGGATGCGTATGGCAATGAACTGGAGAATCGTATCACCGCGATCTGG
The DNA here is from genome assembly GCA_035583445.1 of Minisyncoccota bacterium. Taxonomy (GTDB): domain Bacteria; phylum Patescibacteriota; class Minisyncoccia; order 2-02-FULL-40-12; family GWA2-44-9; genus JAGOPO01. The sequence goes on along the minus strand of DATEYD010000088.1, from coordinate 19,408 downwards.
ATAGAGGCAACCAGCCAGGCAAGTTGGCCTACGAGCGCGCCGAGGAACGGCCAGATGATGCCCAGCGCGGCGGTGATGCCGCCCAACGCCATGGCCACGGGCACCAGAGGCAGTACGATGAGGTTCACCGGCAGCGCATACGGGGCAAGGGTCCCGAACTGGAACAGCAACAGCGGGAACACCATGACCTGCGCCGCGAACGTCGTCGCGGCTGTGTCGGCGAGCGGCTTCCACCGGACCAGACGCTCCCACAGAGGACGGGCGAGCGGCTCGAGGCACACGATCCCGAGCACCGCCATGAAGGAGAGCTGGAATCCCGCATCCCAACGGAGTACGAGCGGATTCAAGAGGCACATCAGTGCGGCGGAGGATAGGATCGCGGTCCCGACCGCCTGCTTGCGTCCCAATTGAATGGCGGTCATGCCGAGAACACCCATGATCGCCGCACGCACCACGGACGGCGCAGCGCCGACCAGAATAGTGAATGCCGATACGCCGGCAACAGCAAAGATGTAAGCGCGTCTCCGACCGAGCGGCGCGAGCACTGCCATGAGCGCGCCGGCGACGATCGTGATGTTGTATCCGGAGATCGCGAGGATATGGCTCGTGCCGGTCAGCGAGAACGACTTTTGCAGAGATGGATCGATGTCTGCTTCATCCCCGACCAGGATCCCGACGATGTAACCGGCCGCGGGCTGCGGGACCGCGGTGATGACCGCGTCCCGTGCCGCGTACCGAAGTGCTCTCGCCGTGGACCCGATCGTGCGCGTGATTCGCTGCCGCCACGGAATCTCGAGCACGGACGGTACGCCGTAGGTCGGATACGACAGCTGCGCGGCGATTCCGTTCTTCGCCAGCCACGAGACGTAATCGAATTCATCGGTATTGGTCGGCCGGCGGAGCGATCCTGCCAGGGTGAGCTGCTGACCATAGCGAGGTCGGATCCACTCCGGTCCATAGACCATGATCCGTTCATCCACCGCAACCGCATCGACGCGCAGCACATGGAACGTATAGCGTCCGCCGTTCTCGGTGCGCTTGAAATCGCCGTCGACGTATCCGTCCAGCATGACCTTCGGATGCTGCGCCGCCATTTCCCACAGCACGGAAGGCCGGTCGATGCGCTCTTCGGTGTGCCATATCCCAAGACCAGTGGAAAGCAATATCACCCCAACGATGAGCGAGGCCGGACGGCGCAACAGCAATATCAGGAGACCAAGGAGAAGCATCGTCCATCGGATCTCGGGACCGAATATGAAGAATGATGCGCCATTGACGCCTGCGAGGAAGCCCGCGAGGCCGATGTTCAGGATGCGGTTCGCCAACATGCGCAGAACGCTAGCAATCCTATTGAGAAATGAACAGCGTCGGTTCTTAAGAGAAAGCCCCTGCACGCGGGTGCAGGGGCTGGCCGAGGATCATTCCGATCGATCCCCGGGGGACGGGAGCCCGAGACGCTTCATGAGAAGACCGAAGAACCGCAGGCTCCACGCGAGCCACAGGATCCCCGAGGCGCGAACGGCCATCTGGCCATTGCGGGCGAACATGTCGAATGCCGCCCACATGTTCCAGACGATCGCGACTGAGAGGAACCAGTTGCGCACGTACCAGTGGCCGACAAGGAACCCCCAGAGCGCGCAGGCGACGAAGGCGGCCATCACCGGCATCAGGACCAGGAACTGGTCGGAGCGGCCGGCGCGGATGAGGCGGAAGCCTCCCACGACGGCGCCGAATATCAGGTCGGGGCCGAACAGGACGCCGATCGCCACCGCGCCCGTGCGCAGGAGCATGCGCTGATCAGGCATGCCTCTTCCTACGCGTACCGCCCGGACCACTCGCTCTGCTCATGATCAGGCAGAGGAACCCGACCAAGAGCGACACGGTCGCGGCCGCGACGTCGAAGCCCCAGGAGACGAACCAGGGCTCGTCGAACGGATTTGTCATGCCCATCCGCGCGAGATCGAAGAACAGGAACGCGAGGACGAAACCTCCGACGCTCAGGAACGACGCTACCCAACGCATACCACCTCCTCAGGACAGGATGAACATAGTATACCACACTTCGTGTGGTATTTCAAATGCAACTAGTTGCACACCCCGGTGGTGGCGAAGCAGTTCGGGCAGGACCAGCAAGCGCCGGAGCGGATCATGAGCGTGCCGCACTGGCAGACCGGCGCATGGGCATTCGTGGCGGGAGCGGCGATCTTGGTCGGCGTGGGAGCGGACGGCGCGAACGGCAGCTGCGGCTCTTCGGCGACCTCTTCCGCGCGGCGGCTCGTGAACGATACGAGCTCGATCTGCGGGGACACGGTGTCCGCATGTGCGGGACCGAAGAGCTCTTCGCGGTCCTCGGTCGACAGGAAGCGCATGCCCAGGTAGCGGAAGACGTAGTCGGTGATGCTCTTGGCAGTCGGGATGTCAGGCGTGTTCGTGAATCCGGCAGGCGCGAAGCTCATGTCCTTGAACTTGCGGACCAGGGTCTTCAGCGGCATCCCCGACTGCAGGCACATACTGATAAGGGTCGCGATCGTGTCCATGAGCCCCGAGATGGTGCTGCCCTCCTTGGCGGCGACCAGGAACAGCTCGCCCGGGAGCTTCGTGTCCGGATACAGACCGACGGTCATGTATGCCTCGTATCCCCCGACGGAGAACTTATGCGTGAGCGATGGACGCTCGTCCGGCAGCCGCACGCGCGTGTAGCCGGCCCTCGCCGCGATCGCTGCTTGCGTGACCGTCTGCTTCTCTTCCTTCTTGGTGTTCAGCGGCTGCATGCCCTTCGAACCATCACGGTATACCGCGATGGCCTTCAAGCCAAGCTTCCACGACTGCACGAATGCGTCCCGGATATCCTCGCGGGTCGCCTCGTTGGGAAGGTTCACGGTCTTCGAGATGGCGCCTGAGATGAATGGCTGGGCTGCGGCCATCATCCGCACATGCCCCATGTACTGGATGCTGCGCGTGCCGTTGGTAGGGCGGAACGAGCAATCGAATACGGGCAGGTGTTCTGGCTTCAGGTACGGCGCACCTTCGATGGTCTCATGCTCCATCACATAATCCGCGATCTCTTTCCCTTCCGTTTCGCTGTATCCAAGCGCGGATAGCGCAGAAGGCACCTGCGGGTTCACGAGCTTCAGGACGCCACCGCCAACGAGCTTTTTGTATTTCACGAGCGCCAGCTCCGGCTCGATGCCGGTCGTCGCGCAGTCCATCATGAACGCGATGGTGCCGGTCGGCGCGAGCACGGACATCTGCGAGTTGCGCACGCCGTACTGCCGCGCGAGGTCGAGTGCCTCGTCCCATACGTCCGTCGAGGCATTCAAGAGTATTGTGTCCCACGCGACGGGCGTCGACCGGTCACGAAGCGTGACCGCTTCCCGGCGATGCATGTCGATGACGTTAAGCTGATGCTCGCGGTTCACGGCGTACCCGGCATAGGGCCCTTGGATGTCGGCGATCAGGGCGGACATGCGGTATGCTTCGCCGGTCAACACTGAGGTGATCTGCCCGGTGACCATGCGCCCGATGTCCGAGTCGTACGGCAACCCCATGTCCAACATGAGCGCCCCGAGATTCGCATATCCAAGGCCCAATTCACGGAAGTCATGCGCGTTCTTCGCGATTTTCTCGGTCGGATACGAGGAATTCGCGACGATGATATCCTGGCCGAGGATCAGCGTGTCCACGGCGTTGCGGAACAGTTCGACGTCGAACAACCCTCCGGGTTTCAGGAACTTGAGAAGATTCAGTGAGGCGAGGTTGCACGCGGAGTTGTCCAGGTGCATGTATTCCGAGCACGGGTTGGACGCGTTGATGCGCCCCGTGTTCGCAACCGTGTTCCATCGGTTGATGGTGGTGTCATACTGCATGCCCGGATCCGCCGAGTGCCAGGCAGCATCGGCGATCCAGTCCATGATCTCGCGGGCCCGCACGGTCTCGAGGGTCTTGCCGGTCGTCACCGCCTTGAGCTCCCACATGTCATCCTCCTCCACCGCTCGCATGAACTCATCCGTGACACGAACGGTGTTGTTCGCGTTCTGGTACGGCAGGAGCGTGTACGGTGAGAACAAATCTCCGTCGAGCGAGTTCGTGATGCCTGATGCTTCCAGCGCCTTGGTGTATTCCTCGATGACTTTCTTGGAATAGATGAAGTCCTTGATGTCGGGGTGGTCCGCGTTCATGACCACCATCTTTGCTGCGCGTCGGGTCGTGCCGCCGGAGCGGATGGTGTTGGCGACCCCGTCTGCGCCCTTCATGAAGGAGACGGGGCCGGACGAATAACCGCCCTTGGACAACGGCTCCTTACTGGAACGCAACATACTGACATTGATGCCCGACCCGGATCCAAATTTGAAGATGATCCCCTCGTCCCGGTACCAGTCCAGAATGGACTTCATATTGTCCTCGACGGACAGGATGAAGCAGGCGGAGCATTGCGGCTTGTCGTAGACGCCGACGTTGAACCAGACCGGGGAATTGAACGATGCGTATTGGTTCATGAGGAGCCAGGTGAGGTCCTCGGTGTACCGTTCAGCGTCATCGGGCGTGGAGAAATACCCGCCGCGGAGACCCCAGAAGGCGATCGTCTTGGCGATGCGGTCGATCATCTGCTTCGCAGACCGTTCGCGTTCGGGGGTATTCAGCTGACCGCGGAAATATTTCGACGCGACGATGTCGGTCGCAGTCTGCGTCCAGAATGCAGGGACTTCGACGCCGGTCTGTTCGAACACGACGGATCCGTCCGCCTTCGTGATGCGTGCATCGCGCAGCTCCCACTTGATCTCGTCGTAGGGATGGGCGGAAGCATTGCCGAACAATCGCTGCCATGCAAAACCGGTTCGAACTGATGATCGCTGCATCATCGCATCGGTGCCTGACGCAGCGGTCGCTTTCCCATTCTGAGTACGACCAGACTGCGGTGTACGAACGACATCCTCCATGCTGCCGTAGGACGCTGAACTCACGGAGTCGCACCGCGGCTGTACGACTTCGTCAATGCATGGTCCTGTTAATATTCCCTGTTCGGGAAGTCCATTGTACCCCTCTCGTCTCGGAGGGCAATTGTGGATAAATGCGTCGCACACATTCCCAAGAAAAAGAGGCGCGGTCCCGTGACCGCGCCTCAGCGCATGAGGTCGATTACCTCGCCGGCAGGTGCTGCGAGCAGCGTCCCGCCGACGGAAAGCACGAGCACCCCACGAACATGACCGGCCCGGTCGACGATCGGCCCTCCGCTCATCCCGTATTTGATCTCGCGATCGCCCTCCGTCCCGACATCGAGCAGGATGTAGTCCTTGTAGAGCGCATATCGATCGTCCCGCGGGACAGTTCGAGTGATGACCCATCCCAACAGCACGTTGACCTTGAGGTTGCAGGACCCGCCCGATACGTCGCAGAGCGTGGCATCGGTCTTCTCGACCCACATCTCCGGAAATTCAGACCGGAACATAGCCTCCCGCACCGCGAAGATATCGGCGATACGCCAGCCCGCACCGCGAACCGATTCGCCCTCGGTGGGCGGACGGGAATCGATTGTCGCGGCGGAAGGCAGGAACAGCCCCGCACCATCGGCAACCGCGAGCAGCGCCACATCGGCATCGAAATTCGTGCGCACGCGCGTTGCCGGCAGCCAGATGCCGCCCTTGAGCGCGATCAGGTACCACGCCCCGACGCCGACGTGCGCTGCGGTGACCACGAGGCCTCGGTCGTGGTCGACGACGAATCCGGTTGCGACACCTCGAGCCGCCCGCGACCAGTTGAACGAGATGATGGGCACGACGTACGGCGGCAGGCGGGGACCCAGCGCTTCGGGATCCTCAGGGGCCGGCGCGACCGGGGGCAGCTCCAGCGGCGGATTCGGCGACAGCACCGCATAGAGCGCCCAGGCCACGGCGACGATGGTCACGAATCGACGCATCCGGATCACCTTCCTCTCTTTTTAACGAAGAACGTAGGCGTATAGTGCCACGCGCCTACGTCAAAGGTCAATGCAGAGCCTCTACTTCATCTTCCGCCGGATGAAGGCGGGGATTTCGAGATCGAAGTCCGAGTCGATGGATGGGTCGGTGATGGTTGAGGGCTTTGCGGGGGTCTGGGGTGGTTGCTGCGGTGTCAGGTCGGGCTTGCGCAGCGGATCCGGCCGCGTCGGCGGCGCGTCGGACCCAAAGAAGTCACTGACCGGCTGCGGCCGGGAGACGCTCGACAGGGTCGGCCGTGATTGCGGCTGGTATCCGGATGCGAAGCCCGTGGCGATGACGGTGACCTTGATCTCGCCCTTCTTGAGCTCTTCGCCGCCGAAGCCCATGCCGAAGATGATGTTCGCATCTCGGTCCACGTGCTGGGTTACCACGCTCGCCGCTTCGGCGACCTCGGCCATGGCCAGGTCGTCGCCGCCGCGCACGTTGATGAGGACGCCCTTGGCTCCTTCGATGGACACGTCCAGGAGCGGCGAATTGACGGCTGCCTTGGTCGCCTCGATCGCGCGATCCTCGCCGTCGGCGATCCCGATGCCCATGAGCGCGGACCCGGAGTTCGCCATGACCTTCTTCACGTCGTTGAAGTCGGCGTTGATGTAGTCGTGGCGGGTGATCAGGTCCGAGATCCCCTGTACGCCCTGGCGCAGGATGTCGTCGACAATGGAGAAGGCCTCGGCGACCGGGGTCTTGCGGTCGATGATGGAAAGCAACCGGTCGTTCGGAATGACGATGATGGAGTCGACTTTTTCCTTCAGGACGTTGAGCCCCTCATCAGCGATGCGCATGCGGGCGTTGCCCTCGAACATGAACGGCTTCGTGACGACGGCGACCGTCAGCGCGCCCATTTCCCGGGCGATGTCGGCAATGACTGGCGCGGCGCCGGTGCCGGTTCCCCCGCCCAGTCCGGTGGCGACGAAGACCATGTCCGCGCCGCGGAGCGCTGCCTGGATCTCCTCCTTCGTGTCCACCGCGGCCTGGCGGCCGATCTCGGGATTCATGCCCGCTCCCAGCCCGCGGGTCAGCGATTTGCCGATGTGGACCTTGCTGGTGGACGGGTTGTTGTGCAGCGCCTGCGCATCCGTATTGATGGCGATGAATTCCACGCCATGGATGCGCGATTCGATCATCCGCGTCAGCGCGTTGCAGCCGGAACCGCCCGCGCCGACAACCTTCAAACGGGCAAATGTCTCGAATTGTGGCCGTACTTGAGGCATATGGTTCAGGGGCGGTCTACCATAAATGAAATAAGGGCGCAAACATGCCCCTCACCAACGTGGATAGACCTGTGGATAACTCTTACGGCAGGAAATTCTTCAGCCAGACGCCTACGTTCCCCAGGAACCCGCTCAGCGGGGTGGGCATCTTCGGCCGATGCCCTCCAGCGTACTCCTTTTCGTACCCCCAGACGACCAATCCCAGGGCGACTGCGAGGGACGGATCAAGGGCGGCGTCGAACGCCTCCACCCCGTAGGGGCGGTGGGTGCGCACCGGCAGGCCGAGCTCGTCGCGGACCATTGAAAGGAACCCGGGGATCTTCGCGCCGCCGCCGGACACGGTCACGCCGGCGGGCAGCTGCCCGTCCTTGCCGCATTTCTTCAGTTCCTGGGCGACCATGTCCATGAGCTCGCGGGCGCGCGCGTCCATAGCACTCGTCAGTTGTCGTTTCGAAATGGTGAACGGCTCATCCAAATACGAGGAGAGGTCCACCATCTCCGGTTTCGTGCGCACGCCCGCGCGCGGCTTCGGTTCGTTGACCGCACCGAGCTCGCATTTGATCCGTTCGGCGTTCTCGAGGGACGTGCGAAGCAGGATCGCCAGGTCGTTCGTGATATGCCGCGAGCCGATGCGCAGGATAGCGCAGTGCGCCATGTCGGACTCGTCCCAGACCGTCAGCGCGCAGGTGCCGCCGCCGAAATCCAGGTGCGCGACGCCGTACTGCTTCTGATGTTTGTCCAACGACGCCAGGGATGACGCGAGAGGCGCGAACACGAATCCGGCGACCTCAACCCCGCATTCGTTCACGGCTTTCGCGAGATTGCGCAGGTGGCGCGAAGGGCCGTGCACGAGCGTGACGTCAGCCTCCAGGCGTACGCCTTTCATGCCCAAGGGATCCCGGACATGCTCGGTTCCGTCGATGACGAATTCGCGCGGGATCACGTGGATGAGCTCGCGATTGGGCGGCAGCGACACGACCGATGCCGCGTCGATGACCCGGTGGATGTCGGTCTCGGTGATCTCCTGGTCGGCGCGGGCGACCGCGACCACGCCGCGGCTCGTCTGCGTCGCGATGTGGATGCCGGACACCGCGAGCCATGCGCGCCGGATCGGCGTGCCGGCCATGGTGGCGGCGGCAGCCAATGCCGCGCGGGTGTTCGCGACGGCTTCCTGCATGTCCACGATCTCGCCGGCGTTGAGCCCGGAGGTGCTCGATGCCACGCCGATGCCGACGACTTCGGGCAGTCCTTGCCCGACCCGGGCGACCGCCACTTTGACCGTGGCGTTGCCGATATCGATGCCGGTGATGGTGGAGGAGGTCATCCGATCTTTTTCAGAATGGTGCGCTCGACGGACGCCATACGGCGTGCCGCCGCTGCGCTTTTCTCGTGGTCATATCCCGCAAGGTGCAGCAGCCCGTGCACGATCGTCCATTTCATCTGGTCCTTCACGGGACGTCCGTCGGCCTTCGCCTTCGCACGCACGATCGCCGGGCAGATGAACAGATCCCCCAGCGATACCGCAGTATAGCCCCGAATCGGGCGTTGATGAAGGGGGAACGATAGCACGTCAGTCGGTGTGTCCACCTTCCGCCAGTGCCGGTTCATCGAGCGCATCCGGGCGGGCCCGATGATCTGCACGCCCAGCTCGGCGGTATGCCGCTTCGGGATCTTCAGCCACGGCCGGGCGGCATGGAACGCGCACACGATCAAGCCGCGCCACGGCAGGGTGTCGCGTGTCGCGTTCTTGAAGACGAGGTCCAGGTCCTTCACGGGACCCTCAGGCGCCGAGCGCCTCCTTGACCAACGCGTTGGCGCGGGCGCCGTCGAACCGGCCCTTGATGGCCGGCGCGATCTTGCCCATGACCTTGCCCATATCGCCCGCCGCGCTCGCGCCGGTCTCCTGGACCGCTTTCGCGATGAGTTGCTTCACGTCATCCTCCGACAGCTGCTCGGGAAGGTAGCGGGACAGGACCTCGGCTTCGTGGCGTTCGCTTGCGGCGAGCTCCGGACGGCCGCCCTGTTCGTAGGTCGCGATGGATTCGCGGCGCTTCTTCACTTCGCTGGAGACCGCGTCGACGACTTCCTCATCGGTCAGTTCGGATTTCGCCGCCACATCGGCTTCGGTCGCCGTGCCGGCCTTCATGATCTTCGCGCGCTTCTCCAGCTCGCGGTTCTGGATGACCGACAGGAGCATGGACAGCGCGCTGCGCGTCGCCTGGTCGCCCGCTTTGAAGGCGGCCTTCATGTCTTCTTTGATCTTTTCTTTCAGGGTCATGGAGTGAGGGTTAGAGATCGATTTCCTGTTTCAGGCGCCGCTTGGCCTCGTTGAACGATTCCTCGGTGTACTTGCCCTGCTTCTGCAGGGTCTGGCGGAGTTTCCGCAGGTGCTGCCCCATGATGGCGCGGTTCTTCTCCTGCCGTGCGGTCAGCTTCTTCGCGCGGTGCTTGAGCGCTTTCTTGCGCTGCAAGACGCCCGATTGCTGCACGAAACGCGAAAAGCGCCGCAGCATCGAGCCGGTCGATTCATTCGGTTTCCGTTTTACTTCTACCATGTCATGCCTCCCTTCTATATATCCGTGGCTGGGCCACGCATCAACGTCCTCTGGGGCGCTGATGCCTAGCCCTCCATCACCATCTTCGGCCCTAAGCGCTTGCCGCCCAACAGATGCATGTGCAGGTGCGGCACGAGCTTCCCGCTGTGCTGCCCCTCGTTGATGATGAGGCGGTAGCCCTCGGCCATGCCCTGCTCCTGCGCGACCCGGTGCGCGACCCGCAGCATCTTCTCCAACAGGTGCCCGTCGTGCTCCGTGAAATCCTCCAGCCCATTGAAGTGCTTCACCGGCATCACCAAGAGATGCACGGGCGCCTGCGGGTGGATGTCTTTGATCACCGCGACATCTTCGTCGCGGTAGACGAAGTCCCCCTTCAACTCGCCGCTCAGGATTTTACAGAACACGTCCTCGATCATTTGGTCTTCAAGCGTTTCTTCAATTCATCGATGATCTTCTCCTGCGGGATGGTCTCCTGGATGCCGGTGTCCATCTCCCGGACGATGACGGTTCCCTCCAGCGCCTCCTTCTGGCCGAAGATGAGCGCGAACCGCACGCCGAGCTTCGCCGCCATGCGGAGCTGCCCCTTAATGGTATCGCGGGAGAGCGAGTAGCGCACCTCGATGCCGGATTTGCGGATCTCCTCGAACAGCAACAGCGAGCGCTTCTTCGCCGCGTCGCCCAGCTGTGAGAGGAACACTTTGGGCCGCGTGCCCGCCTCCGGGATGGTAGGGTTCTTCGCCTTCAACCGCGTCACGATCGCGCCCAGGTCCATGGTCCATCCCGATGCGGGCGTCTTCGGCCCGCCCATGAGCTCGGCCAGCCGGTCCATCCGCCCGCCGCGGATCGCCGGAACGGCGGCGACATCGAGCGGCGTGCCCGTCGTGCCGTCTTCGTTGTCCTTCGTCGGCACGGACGTGGCATCGAGCACGAACTCCCAGACCGTGTTCGACGCGTAGTCGTCGTCGGTCAACAGCGTCGGGTCGATGAGGTACGGGACCTGCCCTTCATCCAAGAACTCCAACAGCCGCTTGAAATACAGGCGCGCCTGTTCTGACAGGTAGTCGACGGACTGCGGCACGTCTTTGGCCAGGTCGGGATCCTCGATCGCTAAAAGACGCAGTCCCCGGAACGGGTGCTCCTTGGCCGCCGCATGCACGCGCGCGCTGATCTTTTTGGCGTGCTGGCGATAGAAATCCTTCAGCGCGCGCACATAGCTCGTACGGCCGAGCGCATCCCCTACGGTATTCAAACGGACGGCGAACGTCCCGATGTTCAGGGATTCCAGGATGCGGCAGGCGAGGAACAGGAGTTCGGCATCGACCGCTTCGGAGTCGTCGCCGATCGTCTCGACGCCCAACTGCCACTGCATGGACGGACCGCGATGCGCGGAGACGACGGGAACGGATGCGAACATCTTCACCGGGTGCGGCTCTGACTGCATTGCATGCTGCAGATAGACCCGCATCAGGGACGCTGGGATGTCGGCACGCAGCGCCAAATGATGACCGTGCGAGCGTGCGATCGCCAGATCCTTGGACCGTTCGGGGTCAGAGGTCGCCACTGGGCGCGTGAACGTCTCCGCCTGTTCCGCAGGCGCCAGATCCAGACGCATGAAACTATAGTCCGAGAGGAGGCCGTTGGCCCGGCGCCAGATGTAGTACCACCACTTCTGCTCTTCAGGCACGATATCAAAGAACCCCTCGGGCAGGTTCGGAATGGCGGATTTCTTCTTGGCGATCATGTTATTGGGTGATGGGCGGATAGTCCGTCCGTGGGACGAAGGAAATGTCGGTCAGGGGCCACAGGCGCAGCCAGGCAAGACCGGAGAAGAACTCTGACCTGTCGACGGGGCCGAACACGCGGCTGTCGGAACTGTGCTCCCGATTGTCGCCCAGGACGAAGTACTCATCCGGACCGAGATCCACCCGCCGCCCGCACCAGGTCGATGCAGTCAGGCAGTAGGTCGGGTTCTCGTCCGGCAGGTAGCTTTTCTCCGGAAGGAGGAAGCCATCGGGGTACGCGCTGTTGTAGATGCGCACCGTGTTGTCATTGCCTACCAGCACGGATTCGCCTGGAAGGCCGATGATGCGCTTGATGAAGTACTCCTTCGGGTTGTTGGGGTACTTGAAGATGATGACATCCCCGCGCGCCGGCCGCCCCAGACGATAGGTCCACTTGTCGACGAGGATGTATTCCTTGTCGTGGAAGTTCGGAACCATGCTGGATCCTTTGACGAAGAACGGCTGGATCAGGAAGTATCGCACCGGGAGGATGATGACCATCGCCACCAGCACGACCTTCAGCGTCTCCCACACGAACTCGAACGCCTCGCCCAAGAAGCCTGGCCGTTCTTTGGGCTCCAGCTTCTGTTCAGGCGGAAGCGGCTTGTTCGTTTCCGGTTGCGCCGCGACCTGCGGCTGCATGGTCGTCACCTCGGGCGCGGGTTCGTTCGGTGCGGGGGTTCCCTCCATGAGAATAATCGTTCCGACGCCGTACAATAGCATGGATTTTCAGCCAGTTCAAGGATATTGACTTTACCTCCTTATTCGTGGTATTACATCCGCCAGGAGGTATCCGTGCCCATTCCCAAGGAGTACCGCTGGTCCGTAGCTGCATCCCTGTCGGTGTTCGTCGCGACGCTCCTGGTCGCCTTCGCATGGATGGTGACCGCGCTCCACTTGCTCGAGCGCCAGTTGGTCCCGGGTGAGCGGTTTGTCACCGTTTTCTGCGGGGTGCTCATCGCCATCGGCTTCCTCGGCTACTACGTCGAGCGGCGCGTCGGCGAGTACGTGCTCTACAAGCTGTTCCTACGCCGACACGCGGTCATCGTCCTGAGCGACGGCCCCGATGAGGTGGACTCATGACCGCGCTCGACATCGTCCGGGTCATCAAGAAGCAGGACCTGCCCTGGTGGCTGGTGTCATACAGTCGGAAGTTCCTCGTCCTCGATGCGGCGTTCGACCCCGACGTGCCCGCGTTCAAGCTCTCCCTGGCGGGCCCGCAGACCGGCGAGGAGCTCCAGTTGAACTACCACGTGTTGCTCGTCGACAAGATCTGCGACGGCCTCGTCGCCTTCTGGTTCGTCGCCGGACCGGGAGGGTCCCGCCCGATGATGATGGTGCGGGACGATCAGATCGCGCAGTATGCCCCCTCCGTATGAGGGGGCCGTTCTTTATTCGGCACTCGTTCGTCGGTACCCGGCAGTTGACCAATTAACATATATTGTGCATAATAAAGAACGGAGGTGTCACATGTTCGTCACGCTGACGGACGTGCCTCTGGAGCGGCTACTGGAGGTGGCCCCCCGGCTTCAAGCGGAGGGTATCATCAACCGAGCCCAGCATGAGATGTTGGTCGCGGTGGCCGCGGGTGAGATCCCGCCGAGTGCCTTCCCGAAGTTCGAGCACCTGGGCCCGAAGCATTGGTATGTGGCGCTGTTGAACACGTGCCCGCGCCACGACCTCGCACAGACCACGCGTGCTGCGCTCCAAAAGGGTTGGACCCCGACCGAGGTCGGGCACGTCCTCAAGCAGCGCATCGACGCCAACGACGGTCTCAACAAGAAGCTTCGCTGGCAGCTCTTCCAGGTCAGTCAGGGCAAGCTCACGCCTGAGCAGCTCGGCTGACCGTTCGCCCGAGGGTTCTCGTATTCCTCGGGCGTTTTCTTTTTCCCTTATTTCCACTACACTCTCGCTATGAAACTCATCATCGGCATCGGCAATCCGGACCCCCAATACAAGGAAACCCGCCACAATGTGGGCTGGCAATTCCTCGATTGGCTGCGCAAGAAATTCGACGCATCCCCCTTCGAGGACAATCCGAAGATCTTCGGTGAGGTCGCGAAGATCGATGTCGAGGGCATGAAGGGCTGGCTTCTGAAGCCCCACACCTACGTGAACGAATCGGGCAAAGCCGTGGCCAAGGCGAAGTCATGGGCCAAAGCGAAGAACGACGACATCGTCGTCGTGCAGGACGACCTCGACATCCCCTTCGGTAACTGCAAGCTTTCATACGGGAAGCATTCGGGCGGACACAAGGGCATCGAATCGGTCATCAAGGCATTGAAGACCACGAAGTTCCACCGCATCCGCATTGGCACGGGCGTGCGTGCATTGGACAAGGCGCGGCAGCAGTCCGACACGAAGCGTGATGCGTTTGTAAAGGAGTACGTGCTCAAGACGTTCACGCCGTCCGAGCGCGACGAGCTGAGGGGCATCTTCAAGGCCTGCCATCTGCGGCTTCTCCAAGCGCTGAAATCGTGATATAACTGGGCTGATGCGCATTCCTGCCCTCGGCACCGTCCTCCTCATCGCACTCCTGGCTGCCTCCGTCTGCGGGGCGTTGATGGCGTGCATGGACAGCTTCTCCCACCATTCGATACTGGCGAACGCAGATCCGGTGCCGGTCATGGTCGTCATGGCCTTCATGCTGCTCACCGGAGCGGTGATGACCATCGCGGTCCTACCGCAATCCTTCCGGTCACCTCTGAGCATCCTGGACCGCAACCGCGGACCTGATCTTCCGCTCTGGCATCCGCTGCAACGAGCGTTCTCGGACGGCATCCTCCAGCCCAAAGTCTTTTAACGGGATCTTCCTTTTGAACGCGCCGCTTGATGCGGAGCGTTGTTGTATTGTCATATATTCACCCTATGGATCGATCCTATTCCATCGCAGGCACCCACTGCCGTTCGTGCCAGATCCTCCTGGAACAAAAACTGAAGGAGATCCCCGGCATCACCCATGCCCATGTCGACTGGCGGACCGGACGGACCCGGATCCGCGCCGATCAGGGAACGCATGCCATCGACGCATCCGTCGCCGACGTAGTCCGCGCGGCAGGATACCGGCTAGGCGACGGCAGACGCCCGCCCTTCATCAGCCGCAGCATCATCGATTGGCAGGAGGCGATCGCCGCCGCCTGCATCGTCGTCATTCTTTACTTCATCTACATCGCCATCGGCTTGGACCGGTTCAGCGATGGCCTTGCCACGACCGCGTCGGCCGGCAGCGGGCTGGTCGTCGGACTGGTCGCCGGCGTCTCGACCTGCATGGCCCTTATCGGCAGTTTGGTCCTGGGGTTGTCGGCACGTCATGCTCAGCATCATCCGCACGCGACCCCGTGGCAACGCATCCGCCCGAACCTCGCGTTCAATGGCGGGCGTGTGCTCGGGTTTGCGCTGCTCGGCGGTCTGATCGGCGTCGTTGGTTCCGTCTTCCGGTTGCAGGGAGCCCCCTTGGGCTTCCTTGTCATCGCGGCCGGCGCACTCATGGTCATCGTCGGCGCGAAGCTCACCGGCCTTCTGCCGCGCCTGGAATCCCTGACCCTGCCGACGTCGCTTGCCCGATTGGTCGGCTTCCATCCGACCGTCGAGGGATACAGCCACCGGGTCGCCATGACGACCGGGGCGCTGACGTTCTTCCTTCCCTGCGCGTTCACCCAGACCATGCAGGTCCTCGCCATCAGCACGGGCGACTTCGTGCAGGGAGCGATGGTCATGGGAGCGTTCGCGTTGGGCACCACGCCCGGCCTCATCGGCATCGGCGGGGTCGCCGGATTCGCGTCCGGTGCCTTCGGTCGCATGTTCATGAAGATCGCGGGCATTGCGGTTCTCCTGCTCGGCATCTGGAACATGGGGAATGGTTGGAACCTCACCGGTATCACGCTCGGCAATCTTACGAGCGCCGCAATAGGTACCGAAAAGGGTCAGGTCGCGGTCGCAGAGGTACGCGACGGGAAGCAGTATGTCGTCACCGAACAGATCGCGACCGGGTATAAGCCGTCGCGCGTACGCGTGCAGGCAGGCATCCCGGTCATCTGGACCATCATCTCCCGGAACAGCTACTCCTGCGCCTCGAGCATCTCTATCCCGTCTTTGCGCATCTCCCGACGCCTGCAGGAGGGCGAGAACGTCATCGAGTTCACGCCCGCAAAACCCGGAATCATTAAATTCAGCTGCAGCATGGGGATGTTCACGGGCAGTATTGAAGTCGTACAATAACAGTACCTGCCATGACCCACATCAAAACAACCTTCTCCATCAAAGGGATGCATTGCGCATCCTGCGTGGTGCTCATCGAACAATCGCTTCGCAAGGTGCCGGGCGTCACCGATGCCTCGGTGAACCTCGCAACCAACAAAGCGACCGTCACCTACGACCCGACGAAGGCGGGCGAGCGTAATATCCAGAAAGCGGTCACCGATACGGGATACGAGGCGATGCCGCCCGGCCACGAGGGCATGACCGCCGACGAGCACGCCGCGCATCTGAGAACGGAAAGCGCGGAAGAACTGATGTCGCTCAAACGTCGCGTCACGATCGCGCTCGTCCTCGGTCTCCTCGTCGTCTGGGGCAGCTTCCCCGGCCTGATGCGGACCGCGCCGGACATCCTGCGGAACGTCTGGGTGCAGTTCGCACTCACGACGCCGGTGCAGCTCTGGATCGGTCTCGCGTTCTATCGTCCCGCGCTGCGCGCCGCGCGGCACTTTACCGCGAACATGGACACCCTGGTCGCGCTGGGCACGACGGTCGCCTACGGCTATTCGGTCGTCATCACCGCGTTCCCGGACGTCGTGGCACGCGCCGGCATCACACCGGAACCGTACTTCGACGTCGCCACCATCATCATCGCCCTCATCCTGCTGGGCCGGTACCTAGAAGCGCGCGCGAAGGCAGGGACCGGAGAAGCGATCCGCACGCTCCTCGGCCTCCAACCGAAGACCGCACGCATCCTCAGGGACGGAACGGAGCATGACATCCCGATCGGCCAGGTGCAGGTCGGCGACCTCATCCGCGTCCGTCCGGGCGAGAAGGTGCCGGTCGACGGCGTCGTCACCGAAGGCGCGTCGAGCGTGGACGAATCCATGGTCACCGGCGAGAGCATCCCCATCGAGAAGACGCTGGGATCGTCCGTCATCGGTGCCACCGTGAATGTGAACGGGACGTTCGTCTTCCGCGCGACGAAGGTCGGCGCGGATACCGTGCTTGCGAACATCGTCCGCATGGTGCAGGAAGCCCAGGGCAGCAAAGCGCCGATCCAGCGGCTCGCGGACCGCATCTCCTCCGTCTTCGTTCCGGTCGTCATCGTCCTTGCTGTAGCGACGGGTACCGCATGGTACGTCCTTGGGCCGGAGCCCGCGCTCTCGTTCGCCATCCTGAACACCGTTGCCGTCCTCATCATCGCCTGCCCGTGCGCCATGGGGCTCGCGACCCCGGTCGCGGTCATGGTGGGCACTGGTCAGGGCGCGTTGCGCGGCATCCTGGTACGCGACGCGGCAGCGCTCGAGACTGCGCATCGCGTACGCTCCGTCATCTTCGACAAGACCGGCACGCTGACCGAAGGGAAGCCGCGTGTCACGCATGTCATCGCGGCTCCCGGCAACACCGAACAGGATGTCCTGGCCATGGATGCGGTATTGGAATCGGGATCCAGCCATCCGATCGGCGCGGCGATCGTCAACGAAGCGAAACGACGCAATGTGCCGCACGCCGGAAGCATCGAGCACTTCGAAGCCGTGCCGGGGCATGGCGTGCTCGGGACGATCGACGGGAAAAAGATCGTCTCCGGGACGTCTCGTCTTATGGAGCGCGAAGGGATCGACATGGGCCCCCTGCGTTCGGGCATCGAACGGCTCCTCGACGCAGGCGACACCATCACCATCGTCGCCATCGACGGTGCGGTCGCCGGCGTCATCGGCGTCGCCGACACGGTCAAACCAACCGCGAAGGAAGCGGTCGCATCGCTCCAGAAGGCTGGCATCCAGGTCGCCATGATCACCGGCGACCACGAGCGCGTCGCCCAGGCGATCGCGAAGCCATTAAACATCACGCGCGTGTTCGCGGACGTACTGCCCGGTGACAAAGCCGTGTATGTCAAACAGGTGCATGACGAAGGGATGGTCGTCGCCATGGTCGGCGACGGCATCAACGACGCCCCTGCCCTGGCGGCTGCCGACGTCGGCATCGCCATGGGGTCCGGCACGGATGTCGCCATGGAATCCGCCGGCATCACGCTCATGAACTCGGATCCGCGTTCGGTGGTGACCGCCATCCGATTGTCGCGCCGCACGCTACGCACCATCAAACAGAACCTCTTCTGGGCGTTCGGCTACAACATCGTGCTCATCCCCGTGGCCATGGGAGTGCTCTACCCGGTATGGCAGATCCTCCTGAGTCCCGTGTTCGCATCGGCAGCGATGGCGGCGAGCTCGATATCGGTCGTGCTCAATTCGCTCCTCCTGAAACGCCAGCGGGTATAGCGCTCCGCAGCAAAAAAAGGCGGCCTCCACGGGGAGGCCGCTTGCGTTCGACGCTACGCGGCGATCGGGTTCGTCTTGATGGCCGCGCGCAAGCGCTGGTGGATGCGCTCCACGCCCTGCACGGCCATGTCCATCTGATCCAGCAGCACCTCGCGTTCCTCGCGGCTGCGGCCGGCGATCATCCGCCCCAGCTCGGCGTCGGACATGTCCAAGAACGTGGTGACGCGCGTTTCGAGCGCGGCCAGGAAGCTGGCGAACAGCTTCAGGTCGTCGGACGGCACCCGCCCGCGGCGGTGCACGCTGAGCTTCTTGCGGACGATGGTCTTGTTGATGTGCCGGTGCGCCTGGGTGTGCGACAGCCGGCCCTTCTTGATGCGCGCCCACGCCATCCGGCGCTCGACCGGCGGCAAGGATGCGAGCCGGACCGCCACGAGGAAGGACAGTTTTCCGCGCTTGTGCCTGCCCGGCCTCAGCAGCTTCAGGATCTCCTGCGGCAGCTTCCGGAGGCTGAGGTAGTCGAAGACCCACTTCTCGCTGCGGCCGAAGGTCTCGGCCACCGCCTGGATCTGCTTGCCCTTCGGAAGGGCCATGACGTCCGGCGAGAAGCGCAGGCGCTCCACCGCGGCGATGGTCTCGAGCTTCGTGTGGCCGTCGCGGTTCCAGTTGGACATGATGGCGTCCAGGTGGCGCTCCTGCAGGGATCCGTACTCCCGGACCCAGCACTCCACCGCGAGGTTCTTCTCGCGGCAGGCGCGCCAGCGCCGCTCGCCGCTGGTGAGCTCGAACTGGTGCTCGTGGTCGCCGAGGATCGGCATGACCTTCACCGGCTCGCACTGGCCCTTCGCCACGGACTCCGCGAGGCCGGCGAGGCGCCGCGGGTCGAAGTGTTTCCGGGGCTGATCGGCCCAGGGACGGATCAGCTGCCATGGGACCATCACCAACCGCTTGGTCTCGACGAATTCGCGGATCTCGTCGTCCGTGAACCGTTGCATCGTTCCTCCTTGGAATGGTACGAACGTGGCCGGGATTATACATGAACCGATGACTTTTGGCAAGAAAAAGGCCGAGGGTGTTGTGTCCCTCGGCCTGTGCCTCGCATCGCGGGGTCGTCAGACCTTCGCGTGCGGGCTGTTGGTGAACGTCGGTACGGTCGTCGGTGTCGCCTTCGTGGTCTTCTTCTTGGCGCGGTCCGCGCGATCGAGCCTGTCGATGTACATCAGGGCTTCCTGCACCAGGGTGATGACCCGGGGCAGCGAGAGCCGCGTGGGCGGCAGCTGCTTCTGGTCCAACGCGGTGAACGCGCCGTTCAGGAGCCAGCCGCCTTCCTTGAAGTTGCACCAGGGACGCTGGCGGCCGTCGGGGTCGTACGTGTTGCCGTCCCGCAGGAGCTCGTCCATGGTGAGGTACTCG
>DATEYD010000087.1:0-1239 GCA_035583445.1 Minisyncoccota bacterium | reverse complement strand
CTCTGCCCTGGTTCCGATCTTCGCGGGTGGATTGATCGGAACCCTCTTGGGTGGGGTGTGGATACGACGATCGAAGTACGGTGTCGAACGAAGGCTGCTTGAGGATCACGCGCGTTGGTTAGTGTCCGAGGAGACCGTCCTTATCCTCCAGGCGCCGATTGAAACACTACGGTTCCCGGCGGCGGCACTTCGAGAAAGCGGCGACATCCCGCCTGCAGTCTTCGTCCTGCATCCGAAGCGCGAGAATCCAATTGGAGAAGTCCGGAGCCCTGGGGCGCCGCTCTCTCCGGCGCAGATCCAGGAGCATGCCCAGCGTCTGGCCATGGACCACGAAGTGGACCCAAAGACGCGGCGGAACGCTGAGCTGCTAAAGCGGGTCGAAAACGCCCATCAATGGGTCCATCAGGTATGCTTGGCTCTCTCCGAAGCGAGTCGGCTGGAACAGGGGACGCCTCCGACCGCCGAATGGATCCTCGATAATGAGTACGTCGTCGAGAGCAACGCCCGCGACGTTCAGCTGAACCTTCCTCGGCGTTTTTACCAGGAGCTGCCGGCGCTCGCCAACGAGCCCTACCGAGGCCTGCCGCGCATCTACGGTCTGGGAAAGGAACTCGTCTCCTATGCGGAATGGCGCCTAGACCGGGAGAACATCCTTGCATTTATTGAGGCCTATCAATCCGTGCACACGCTGACGATTGGCGAACTCTGGGCTGTCCCCCAGATGCTGCGCATCGCGTTGATTGAGAGCATCCGGGACCTTGCCGCCGGCGCCCTGACCGAGCTGCGGGAAGGTGAGATCGCCGACTTCTGGGCAAACAGGCTCATTACGGCCAACCGGCGAGATCCCAAACAGCTCTTTTCTATCCTGGCAGAACTTGCTGCAACCCCCCCCGGCCCGAGCCCCTATTTCGCTACCCAACTGGTCGACCATCTCTACGACGAAGAAGCCGCGCTGGTGCCGGTCCAGAGCTGGCTGGAGCGCACTTACCGCAGGTCCCTGAGCGAGCTCAACCTGCGTGAGCAAAACCGCCAGACGAAGGATCAGATCTCTATCGGCAACGCATTCACCAGCTTGCGACAGCTGGCCCTGCTGGATTGGAGAGGGGTCTTCGAGCGTCTCAGCCGCGTGGAGCGGTTGCTTCGATTCGATCCATCCGGCGTTTATTCCAAGATGGATTTCGACACACGCGATCGCTATCGTCGGACGATTGAAGAACTCGCCCGTGGGTCCGGTCAGGC
>DATEYD010000086.1:0-2036 GCA_035583445.1 Minisyncoccota bacterium | reverse complement strand
CCGACCTCATCACCCTCGATCTCTCCATGCCGGGCATGGACGGCGGGAAGGTGTTCGAGGCCATCCGCAAGGACCCGGAGCTTGCGAAGATCCCCGTGTGCATCATCACCGGCAAGCCGGAGCTCAGGAAGCTCATCTACGAGCGGGACGTGCCGCCGCCGGAAGGCTACATCGACAAGCCGATCAGCGAAGAGACGCTGCTGGCCAACATCCACAGGATCCTCGATATTTCGGGGGAACACAAGACACACTGAGGCGCGTCTCTGCCGGAACGGGGCTTGGGGGATGGATCTGCCGTACCGCAAGTATTTCGAGGAGATGCCGTGCTACGTCACGGTCCAGGACCGCGGCTTCCGGGTCGTCGAGGCGAATCGTCGGTTCCGCGAGGACTTCGGGGACCCTGAAGGGCGGTTCTGCTACCAGGTGTACAAGCGCCGCCCCGAGCGGTGCGAGATCTGCCCGGTGGACCAGACCTTCCAGGACGGCCAGTGCCACCGGAACGAGGAGCAGGTCCGCACCCTCGACGGCCGGGAGGTTTCGATGATGGTGTACACCTCCCCCATCCATGACGATACCGGCGCGATCACGTCCGTGCTCGAGATCTCCGCGGACATCACCGAGGTGAAAAGGCTGCAGCATCAGCTCAAGGAGAGTCAGGCGCGCTACCGCCTGCTGTTCGAGGAGGTGCCCTGCTACATCTCGATCCAGGACCGGGACCTGCGCATCATGGACGCGAACCGCAACTTCAAGGAGAACTTCGGGGACTTCCTGGGCTGCAAGTGCTTCGAGATCTACAAGCACCGCGACGAGGAGTGCGTGAACTGCGCCGTGCGGCAGACCTTCAAGGATGGCAAGATCCACCACAGCGAGGAGGTCGTCACCTCCATCAAGGGTGAGCCGCTGAACACGCTGGTGTTCTCCGCCCCCATCCGCGGCGTCGACGGCCAGATACAGTACGTCATGGAGATGAGCACCAACATCACCCCCATCCGGGAGCTGCAGTCCCAGCTCGAGTCCATCGGCCTGCTCATCAGCTCGGTGTCGCACAACATCAAGGGGCTCCTCACCGGCCTGGACGGCGGCATGTACCTCGTCAACACGGGCCTGCAGAAGAACAACCAGCAGCGCATCAGCCAGGGCTGGGAGATGGTCCAGCGGAACATCGAACGCATCCGCGGGACGGTCATGAACATCCTCTATTACGCGAAGAAGCGCGAGCCGTCCTGGGAGGCGGTGGCGGCACCTGCGCTGGTGGAGGAGGTGTGCGGGCTCATCGAACCGAAGGCCCGCGAGTACGGCGTGGCGCTCAGGCGCGACATCGACGGGGGAGCGGGCGAGTTCGAGGCGGACGCCAAGGCGATGCGCGCGCTGCTCATCAACCTGCTCGAGAACTCCGTGGACGCCTGCAGGGTCGACACGAAGAAGCCTTCGCACGCAGTCACGGTCGGGCTCAAGGGGTTCCCCGATCACATGGTCTTCGAGATCGCGGACGACGGGATCGGGATGGACCGCAGGACACGAGAGAAGGCATTCAGCCTTTTCTTCTCCTCGAAGGGGTCGGAAGGGACCGGCCTTGGGCTGTTCATCGCCAACGGGATCGCACAGGCGCACCACGGTCGGATCGGGATCGAATCCGAGCTTGAAAAGGGGACCCGTTTTGTTGTAACAATACCTAGGAGTCGGAAGGAACCCGACCAGGGAGGGAAACCCGAGCCATAAGGGAGGCGGCGCATGGCTGCAGAGAAAAAGACAATCTTGGTAGTCGACGATGAGCCCGACGTGCGCACGTTCCTCTCGACGCTGTTCGAGGACAGCGGCTACGCTACGGTGAAGGCGCAGGATGGCATCGAGGCGCTGTCCAAGGTCAAGGAAAAGGCCCCGGACCTCGTCACGCTGGACATCACCATGCCCAACAAGAGCGGGGTCAAGTTCTACCGGGAGATGAAGGAGAGCGCCGAGTGGAGGAAGGTCCCCATCATCATCGTGACCGGCGTGTCCGGGGAGTTCAAGACCTTCATCTCGACACGAAAGCAGGT
>DATEYD010000085.1:0-1699 GCA_035583445.1 Minisyncoccota bacterium | reverse complement strand
GGGTGTGTCTTCCCTCGCCGTGATCACGACCTTCGCCTCGTCGAGCCGGCCGACCATGTCCGCGAAGAACTCGACAGTGACGTCGGGCACCGCGCGGTATCCGTCGAAGACGATGACGGTATCTGCTATCCCGAGGGCGTCGAAGGGGTCGCCCGCTTCGGGTGCGAACCTCTTGGCGAACCGAAGCATCCGGCCGATGATGTCATCGGGCCCGCTGCATGCGGGCAACGGGACCCAAAGCACGTTGTGATCATCAAGAGCCTCGACGAACTTCCTCGCGAGTGCGCTCGCACCGTATCCGCGGTTCCCGAGCACGACGAGCAGGTCGGATTCGGATTCCATGAACGCGCCCATGGCCTCAAGTTCGTCCTTCCTGCCTAGGAAATCCCGGATGTCGGGTGCGTCATCGAGGTCCTTGACCGTCGGACGGTGCCGGTCGCTTGTCTCGATGACACCTGCGCGCGCGCGCGTCACTAAGGCGATGGCCCGCTTCCTGCCGACCATCTTCTCGATCTCATCGACCTTCGCCTCTTCGACCTTGTCCGGAGACCGCATCGTGAACCTGACGCCGGACAGTCCCTCCCACAGCTTCGAGGCCCTTCTGACCCCCTCGGCGGTTATGGTGTACACGCTCATGCGCCTGTCGTGCCCGGACACCCTAGCCCTGAGTTCCTCGACGAGCCCTTCCTTGACGAGCGATTTGACTGCGCGCGGCACGTGCGTGCGCGATATCCCGATCGAGGATGCGATGCCCGCCTGCGAGCATTCCCGCGGGTGCTCTTCCGGAGGGACGTCAGAGGCGAACCTGGACAGATGCAGAAGTACGCGCTCGTTCACGCTCAACTGGCCAGGCTCCGCCATCGTCCCGCGAAATCCCCCTGTGCTTATATAACGGTGATGGTTTCGCCGGAGTCCCATTCCCTGGCCCGAACCATCCGTAAGGTAGTTGGTAATGACCCCAACACGTTTAAATACGCACTTATACGTTGAAAACCAGAGCTGGCAGAGCTATCCTTCCCCCCGGAGGAATGTTCGAATGAAACTGAAACTGCTCAAGCGGAAGTCATGGTCTGATGAGAGCGGCGTATCCGAGATTATAGGCAACATCCTGATCCTGATGATCACAGTTGTCCTTTTCAGCGGCATTATGATGTTCGTGAACCAGATGCCGGTCCCCGAGCTGACAACCAAGACGGACTTCGCGGCTAGCGTGGAGTTCGAATACGAAACCGATCTGACACTGACGGCGACACTGACCATCACCCACATCGGGGGCGCGGTGATGGACTCCACAGAGGCTCTCGTCCTGGTGTCCATTGACGAGATGACCGAGGGTTACAGACTCTCTGAGGCTGAGGATGCCTTCACGCTCGAAGAATGGTCCATGGGCGCGGAGTGGGTCATGTCTTATAACTCAGCAAGTCCCGGTTATTCCGCGGTGAGTCCCGCCAGTTCGATATCAGTCACAATCGTCGATGATATCAGCCACAACGCCGTGTGGACAAGCCAGGTCTCAGGCGGCATGGGCGGCACCCCGCCGACCATACTGCAACGGTATGTCGATTCCGATGTCGACACGATCAGCGCCGACCCCGTGAAGGAGTACGATGATTTCACGCTGTTCGTGAAGGTGACTGACCTGGACAAGGATCTCGAATCCGACTGGGTCGATTCCAATGCCATTGTCGGAGGCGAAATC
>DATEYD010000084.1:0-2160 GCA_035583445.1 Minisyncoccota bacterium | reverse complement strand
TGCACATACTTCCGATAGCGACTCCGGAGTATACGTGAAGCATGAGAACCTACGCCGAATTCTATCAACGCGTTCAATTGCCGAACTGGGCGCCGCCCGCATGGCTGTTCGGCGTCGCCTGGGGCATCATCTACCCGCTCTTCGGGATCGTGACCGTGCTCACGCTGTACCGTGCGACCAAGAGCAGGCTGCCCTGGAGCATGGTATGGCTCTTGGCGGCGAACTGGGCAGCGAACCTTTTGTTCACGCCGATCCAGCTCGGTCTTGAGCCGCTCTGGCCGGCATCGCTGGACATCCTGGTGGTCCTGGGGACGCTTGCCGCGTTCCAATGGAAGGCGTGGCGGCATTTCCGCCTGGCGTTCTGGCTCATGCTGCCGTACCTGGCATGGGGATTGTTCGCCACGGCGCTGCAGCTGACCATCACGTTCACGAACTGAGGTGCAATAGCTTGATCCATCCGCCGTTCCTGCGTTCGGAGTCAATGTCTTCCCGGGAACGGGAAGAAAGATGCCCCGATCTTTCGATCGGGGCGTCAGGCTATCGATGGACCCGGCGTCGGCTCGCCAGGTAGAAGCCGTAGCAGGTGAGCAGATAGTATCCCGTCCACATGCCCAGCTGCACGAGGCCGGAGAGCGGGTAGAACACGAAAGCGATCAGTCCGAAGACGAGCATCCCCAGCACCGCCCAGATCCCTGCCACGATCGGGAACCCGATCATGAACACCAGCGGGATGAACAGGCAGGCGACGAGGGTGAAGCTCCGGTCGAACCGCGTCCGTTCGCGTCGCTTCTGCTCCACATCGGCGTCGATGAACGTCTGCATCAAGGCCACAGCGGACCTCCTTATTGACAGAGTAGCATAAGAATTGCAGAATAGCAATCGGAGGTCCGGATGGCGCACCTGACACCGTCAGAGACGGATCGCATCATCCAGGTATGCCTGGAGACGACGGGCGCGACCGCGCTGTCGCTCATGGCGGCCTGGCGGGCGATGGTGTTCCAGATGCTGGAACGCATCGAACTCGGGAGGTACCGCCCCGATGTCATCGAGTTGGCACGCGAAATCGTCGCGTTGTGGGGGGCGGTCCAGCCGGCGCACACGTATCCGCCCGACCACCAGTTCCTGTACCCAGCGGGCGAAGTGGAGCAGGTCCGCAACCTGTTCATCGAGCTCAACCGGCTGGGGATGGCGGTCCTGCTCAGCCACCCGGAGTTGCCGCCACGGCCACAACAGGAGTGCGACCAGGCGTTGGAGCGCCTCAACGAGATCGCGCTCTACGTACGCAATCGGCTCGCCCAGCTCGACGATCTGGAAGCGAAGAGCGGCGGCCCTGCGGTCATCTACATCACCGCAGGCGAGCTCGTCGCGGTCCTGAACCGGTGCATGACGCTCCTGTCCATCGTGCTCGGTCCGGAGCATACGCAGACGTTCAAGACGCAGTACGATGCGTGCATCGTCTCCTGGGACCAGGCGATCCGGCTCATGCAGGTCGCGACTCCTGGTAAGGCATGCTGACCCCTCAACGCCACCTGGCCGCGAGGGGTCCTTTCTTTTTGATAGATATGTGGTATACATGCGCGGAGGTGAGACATGAAGATGACAATCCTCGTCGGTATCGGAGCGGTGCTGGTGGCCCTCGCCATCATAGGCGGTAACGCCCTCGCCGAACTCGGCAAGCGGAAGAAGCTCACGTTCCATCAGCAGTTCCTGCTGTGCAGCATCGCCGCGATCCTCCTGGCGCTCGTCACCGTCCACGTGATGGCCAAAGTCGCGGCCCAGATGTGACCGCCCCGACCCCTCAACGCCATCCGGCCGCGAGGGGTCCTTTCTTTTTCGATTGATTTGTCGTGTACATGTTGTATAGTATGGCCGTACTTGGATAACGACACTCACATGAGCCCACTGAGCATTATTCTGTCCATTGTTGCCGCCATCGTTCTTATCAGTATCCGGCAGGTCAACCAGTATCAGCGGGGCGTGCGGTTCACGCTTGGTAAGTATACCGGCCTCATGGAGCCCGGCTGGCGGCTCGTGTGGCCAATTTTCCAGACCTATCGCAAGGTCGACATTCGCGTAAAGGCCGTCGACGTGCCCGATCAGAAAGCCATCACCCGCGACAACGTCTCCGTTACGGTGAACGCGGTCATCTACTACAAGGTA
>DATEYD010000083.1:0-7714 GCA_035583445.1 Minisyncoccota bacterium | reverse complement strand
GTGCTGGAGTACCTCTACGGCACGCTCCGCGCCATCGTGCACGCGCACCAGAGCCAGGAGACCCAGGACTTCGATCTCGAGCAGATCGCCGAGGCATGCCGCGCCCTGGCGCCGTTCCCGCACGACCTGCACACGACGCTCTTGGGGTTGGCGCACGAAGGCGGGCTGCACGCGATGAATCCCGAAGCGCTCGTCGACTACCTCAAGGACCAGGTCTTCGACCTCTACGAGCACCATGAGATGGAGATCGGCGCCGACCAGCTGCGGCAGATCGAGAAGATGGTCATCCTCCGCACCATCGACGATGTCTGGGTCAACCACCTCGAGGCGATGGAGCAGCTCCGCGATTCCGTGCGGTTGCGGGCATACGGGCAACGGGATCCGCTCGTCGAATACAAGATCGAGGCCCAACGGATGTACGGAACGCTCTTGGACACGGTCGCGCAGCGGGTCGCGAACATCGTGTTCAAGGTCCGCATCCAGCAGGCGCCGGTCCGGACGCCGCAGGTCATCGAAGGACGCGGCGAGGGCGCGCCGGACACGAAGGAAAACGAAGCGATCCATCGGCACGATGAGAACGATCCGGCGAAATCGACCGGAACGGTTCATGCGGACCACGTCGGACGGAATGACCCGTGCCCATGCGGATCGGGAAAGAAATACAAGAAGTGCGGACTTCTGAACACCGAAGAACATAAGCGCCGGATGGGGTAGAAGGGTATGGATATCGATTCCATCATCGCGAAAGAGATGGAGATCGCCGAGCGGATCTTCGGCACGCGCCAGGATCCGGATCAGATCCCGATCAACCGAAAATCGCTTCGGAAGCTCATGACGCTCTCGCCGGAGGCGATTCAGCACAAGCTTGATGAGCGGGGTGAACCGATCGCCTGGGTCGTAGTGGTGCCGACGACCAAAGAGCTGATGGAAGAATTCCTTCAGGGACGGTTGACCGAACGACAGCTCTTCGATCGGACAGAACCACGAAACGAATACGATGCGCTGTACTTCAGTTCAGCAATTACCGTGCCGGAACATCGCCGGCGTGGGATTGCTATCGAGCTATTCCAACGGGCGGTGGAACGGATCCCTCACCCATCCGACGTCGCGATCTTTGCTTGGCCGACGACGGATGATGGGCGGGCGATGGCCAAAGCACTTGCCGGACGTTTCGGAATTGAAGTACGATTGCGGCAGACACCCTGAACATGGAGAACCAACACCTCCACGAGGTCGCCATCACCGCCATCGTCGTCAACGACGGCAAATATCTGATCACCCGCCGTGCGAAGACGAAGAAGCGGTTCCCGGGCATGTGGACCGTGCCCGGCGGCAAGCTCGAATCGGGCGACTACCTCGCGTTGCCCAAGGACACCGAGTTCTACTGGTACAACGTCCTGGAGCGCACGTTGCGCCGCGAGGTGCAGGAAGAGGTCGGAATCGACATCACGAACATCGTGTACGTCACGTCGCTGGCGACCGTGCATCAGGACGGCAGTCCCTCGCTCGTGATCTCCTGCATGGCGGACTATGCGTCAGGCGACGTGAAGCTCCAGGAAGGGGAAACGGACGAATTCACATGGGTGACACTGGAAGAGGCGAAGACGTACGATCTGATCGATGGGATCTGGGATGAGCTGGCGATGGCCGACAACCTGCGGAAAGGGAAGAAGTCGGAGTGGAAGCGCGCGTAGGCATTCCCTTCTCGGCGTCGGTGTGGCATACTGCGCCTCCGGAAGGAGGCTCTTTTGAAAATCGTCCTTGGTTCGCAATCACCTCGTCGTCTGGAGATCCTGCGGTCGGTCGTCCCCAAGAGGTTCGTCGTGGAGGCGCTGCCGACCGGATTGGATGAGAAGGCGATCCCGCGTCCGGTCAGTCCGGCCGGCATCACCCTGAAGTTCGCCATCCGCAAGTCGGTGGCGCTCCAGCAGCTCGTGCATGAGCCGGCGATCCTGGTGACCGCCGACACCGTGACGGTCTTCTGTGACCAGGTCCGGGAGAAGCCAGAGCATCCCGACCAGGCGCGCCAGTGGCTGGACTCGTACAACGACGCGCCCGTCCAGGTCGTCACCGCCGTCGTGATCTTCGACAACCGGAGCCGGCACGACGAGGCGATCGTGGATTCCGCCACCGTCCGGTTCAAGGGGCTGACCGCCCAGAGGATCGACGCCATCCTCGCGGACGGGACAGCGATGGGATGCGCCGGAGGAATCATGGTCGAGCATCCGCTCTTCCAACCGCTGGTCGACCGCATCTTCGGCGACCCCCAGACCGTGCAGGGCCTGCCGGGGCGCCTTGTCGAAGTCGCG
Organism: Minisyncoccota bacterium; assembly: GCA_035583445.1. Classification (GTDB taxonomy): domain Bacteria; phylum Patescibacteriota; class Minisyncoccia; order 2-02-FULL-40-12; family GWA2-44-9; genus JAGOPO01. The sequence goes on along the minus strand of DATEYD010000083.1, from coordinate 5,405 downwards.
CTCCGCTCCCTGTACGCGTAGTGACCGTGCCGCCCTCCCCCGAGGGCGGCCTCTTCTTTTGGTATACTGGCGGCATGGATCTCGGGCTGATGCAGCTCGTGCAGGCATGGCACCCGGACTGGCTGACCCAGGTCACGCGCCTGGTCAGCGTGCTCAGCGATACGCCCAGCTACTTTTTCGCGGTGCCCGTGGTCGCTGCCGCCTATTTCCGCCATGGACGCAGGCGTCTCGCTGCGGCCACCGTGCTGGTGACGGCGGGAAATCTCCTCAACCCCCTCATCAAATCGATCGTCGAACGGCCGCGACCGACGACCGACATCGTTTCGGTCCTGGAGCAGGCGAATAATTCGTCGTTCCCGAGCGGGCATGCTCTGGGCGCGATGGTGTTCTACGGATTCCTCGCATGGGTCGCCTGGTCGGAAGGCCGGCGCGGACTAGCAGCGGGACTCGTCGCGGCCATCCTGCTCGTCGGCGTCTCCCGCATCTATCTGGGCGTGCACTGGCCGTCGGACGTGCTCGCAGGATACGCCATCGGGTTGGTGTGGATCGTCGCGTTCCGATGGCTCGTGCCGGTCCGGTGATGGTATACTGGACCCATGCTGAGGGAGGGATACCTGCGCAATTTCATCTTCGGCGTCGAGGACTCGTTGGTCTCGACCGTCGGTTTCGTGTCGGGCATCGCCTCCGCGTCGGTGGAGCGCAGCACGCTCCTCTTGGCCGGGAGCGTGCTGATCTTCGTGGAGGCGTTCTCCATGGGCGTCGGCGCGTTCCTGTCCGAGGAATCCACCCTTGAGGCCCGGTATCGTCACCGGATCCGCCCGCTCAAGTCCATGCTCGATGGCGCGGTGATGTTCGTCTCCTACCTCGCCGCCGGATTCCTGGTGCTCTCCCCGTACGCGTTCGGTCCCCCCGACGAATCGGTGCTGCGCTCCGCGGCGCTCTCGCTCGTGCTCCTCTTCCTGCTGGGCGTCCTCTCCGCACGGATCGCGCGCCTTCCCGTGATCGCGCGCGGATTCCGCATGATGCTGGTCGGCGGATTGGCCATCGTCTTAGGCATCATGGTGGCGACGTTCATCAGGGGTGTATAAGTCCGATTGGCCGGTATTGCGTTCCATGAGATACTTATGATGATGCTCTCGCATCCAGAAGGGGGGTGGATAATGTGAAGCTACACAAGTTCGCCTACTGGCTCTTGGTCATCGGTGGTATCAACTGGGGGCTTTTCGCGTTCGGTATTGATGTGGAAAGCTGGCGGCTCCCCCTGGGTGCCATCGTCTTCCAGATCTTCTACGTGTTGGTCGGCCTTTCCGCTCTGTGGTACTTGTTCAAGAAGACCGCGTAAGCCTCGTAGGCAAGGAACCACATACAAGAAACGGTCCCTCGACGGGCCGTTTTTTGTCGCACCTGAGTGCACATCACCCATGATCTGACTGGTATACTGAAGGCAGTCCTTACGGAGGTGCGCCATGCGCATCGCACTGGTGTCCCTGTGTGCCATCCTTTCGGTCGGGTTCCTGTTCCAAGAGCGCGCGAAGCCCCGCGGTGATCAGCCGCGCCGCGAGTCTCCGCCGGCGAGCCATCCTCGCGCAGGCGGGGATGCTCAGCAGCCTCCCGCGGCGCAGCCCGCGCCCCCGCCGCCCTCGAGTCCGCAGGCGAAGCCGCGAGGTCAAGCCGAACGTCGCCACCCGCACGCGGGGAGGGCCGTCGACCCGCACCGTCGCCATCTGCGGCCGGATCCGGACCATCTGTGGCGGCGCCAGCAGTGGTACTGGCACGACTGGCAGTACAACTGGTGGCGAGGTCCCAACGACTACGCGTGGTTCCCGTACTTCTACCCGCCTTCCTGGTACTACGAGTTCTGGCTGTTCGGGTATCGGTGCAACCCGCGTGATCCGATCTGGGACCCGTTCAGCGAACGGTGGTTCTACTGGCCCTATCGGAACGCGCCGCCCCTCGGATGCGGCGAATACTGGGTCCCGACCCACCGCACCGCGGTGCACGACCCCCGGTACGGCTGGCGCTGGAGGTACCATGGCTGGCAGCTCCGATACTTCTGCATCGACTAACGAATGCCCTGTGTGTGTGGGTCGGCACGCACAGGGCCTTTCCTTGCCATGTGGTTCATGTATCATCACCGCACGCCGTACCTTTCCTAGTGAGGATCCCATGAAGCGATGGTACTCCGTGTACCTTGCGATGGTCGTCGTCCTCGGTCTCGCGGCCGCGGCGCTCCTGGTACCCAAGTACCACGAACTGCAGCGCAACGTGTCCGCGATCCAGCAGGCCAGCCAGGTCAGCGCTCCGCCCGCCGTCGACCCGCAGGTGATGGCCGAGCGGCAGGCCCAGGCCATGGAGCGGCTCGTCCGCGCGCGAGAAGCCGCCGAGCAGGCCCGACGCATCAAGGTTGCCCTCGGTGCCGAAGCGGCGACGTTCAACGCCGAGATCGCGAAGCGTCCGAAGCCTGCTCCGGTGACCGGCTATGCCCCGTCCCAGGGCGCGATGCGCAACGCGTACTCGAATGCCAACCTGAAGCCGGCCCCGAAGCTGATCGTGCCGTCCGAGCCGCCCTCGAACGCGCATGTCATCATCGACTTCGCGCCTTCGGACGCCAACAGCCTCGACTGGCAGGCCGCGGTCGCCAGCAAACGCTGCGCCGCCTTCTCCTTCGTGGACGCCAGCGGCACGACCGTCAACCGGCTCTTCTGCGACCCCGTGGTCGCGCACTAACGCGCGCCAGCCCTTTCTGCCTTGCGGCGGACGGGGTTTTTTCTTATGGTGAAGCCCACGTCGTTTTACAACTCATGCATTGGTCGAGAGGGGGTGAGCAGGGATGTCGCTGTACAACGAGCCGATCGTCACGCCGTTCCAGAACGGACTGACGCTCGTGAACCTCACGAATTCGCTCCTGAACACGAGCCTCATCGGATTCAAGGTCGGATCCCGCAACGATCCCGTCTGGTGCAACGGTCTGGCGCACTGGTGGGAGCACATGCTGTGCCGCCGGAGCAAGGAGCACGACGACCGGATCGTGAACCTGCTCATGCGCCGCCACTTCGGCGGATCCGACGGTGACGGCATCAAGGTCTGCACGACCGAGAGCATCATGATGTTCGGCCATGCGGACCTCCTGACGCGCCGGTACCTGAAGAAGGACGTGTTCCCGGTCATGGCGCCGATGGTCCGCGACGGCATCCACGCGCTCCGCGTGATGCACGCGCCCAACGACGTCATCCTGACCGACAAGGCCGTGCGGGTGGAGAAGGCCGCCGTGCACAACGAGACCCGGCGCAACGATGACCTGCCCGACGTGTCCTCATACAAGGCGGCGCTGCAGCTCTTGTACACCGCCAGCCCGCACCGCAACTTCGGCGACAGCCATCCCGGGCAGCTGCGGACGCTCAAGCTCGGCCGTGCCAAGCTGTGGGCGCAAGGCCAATTCGTGCCGTCGAAGATGGTCGTCATCCTCATGGGGCCCTCGCAGGCCGAGGCAGTGCGCATGGTGCGCCAGTACGGGCTCAACGAGATTCCCAACTGGGAGGCTACGCCGGCCGTCGTTCCGACGGACGAGATCACGCCGAAGCTCGCGGGCGTCCGCGAGGGCGTCATCGTGTGGCCGCACCTCTGGCAGACGCACGTGCGGCTCCTGTGGCCGGTAGGACCCTACGGTTCCCCCGACGACGAGGCGCTGCAGGTGCTCGCGCCGGTGCTCAAGGACCGCATCGAGGAGGCGCTCCGCGAGGAGAACGAGCTTTACGATGGCGGCGTGTACCATCCCTTCGTGGAGTGGGACGCATCGAGCACCCACGGCCTCATCGACGTGTGGTTCGCCACCGTCGGCGACCGTGGCCATCGCGAGCAGCTCGTCGAGCGCGTGCTGAAGGTCGCCTGCGACATCTCCCAGGACACGTCGACCGCGTTCGAAGAGCACGTCGACGCGGCTCGCCGCAACGAGGCGGACGAATTCATCGAAGCGTACCGCTACGTGCCCAGCACGTTCGCCGAGTGGATGCTCGCCGCCATCGCGAGCGGCGACACCGACCTGGAGAAGTTCAAGCGCTTCCACTACGACATCATGCGCGTCACCCCGAAGATGGTTCGGGAAGCGGCCCGGAAGTGGCTGCACCCCGATTGCTACGTACGCGTCACCGTCGATCGCGACTGACGCTGGCCCACCTCCCCGGAGGTGGGCCCTTTCTTTTCCGTGGTACACTGAAGCAATGGAGGGACGTCGGCTCACCGCAGAGCATTTCTATAAATTCTTCCAGTGCCCGCACTGGATCTGGTACGACATCTACGCCGATTCCAGCCGGAGAAAGGAGCCCTCGCCCCTGTTGGAGCTCATCCACAAGGGGAAGATGGCGCAGGGCAGCGCTGCGCTGCAGCCACATAAGAAGTTCGAGGAGCTCAAGCCGGAGCAGTACCGCGACCTCGAAGAGGCGTACCTGGCGACGCTGGATCTGATGCGGCAGGGGAAGAACATCTACCGCGGCGTCCTCATGACGGAAGAATGGGTCGGGATGCCCGACCTCCTCGAGGCGCGCCCCGGTAAATCCGAGCTGGGCGACTGGACCTACGTCGTCTACGACATCCAGCGCGGCCTGGACCTCAGGGACGAACAGAAGTTCCCGCTCGTCTTCTACTCGCTGATCCTCGAGCGCATCCAGGGCGTGCGGCCGCGCGAGGCGTTCGTCATCGATCCGCAGGGCAACGAGCGGTCGTTCCTCGTGGACGATTTCGTGGACCGGTTCCATGCGACCCGAGAGGAAATCGAGCGGATCCTGGAGGGCGAGAAGCCCGCGCCGTTTTTGAAATCGGGATGCAAGCGCAGCCCGTGGTACTCGCTGTGCCTGGAAGGCGCGGAGGGGTGCAACGACGTGTCGCTGGTGTACCGGATCTCGCAGGCCGACCAGCGGCGCCTGTACAGCATCAACATCCGCACGGTCGCGGACCTCGCGAATGCCGATCCGGACGACCTGCGATTGAAATTGGAGGACTGGCCGTACGACAAGATCGTCCGATTGCAGAACCAGGCGCGGGTCCTGATCTCGCAGGAGCCGCTCACGCTTCGCGCGCAGCAGTTTCCCGAGGTGCGCACCGAGGTGTTCTTGGATGTCGAATCCGATCCAACGCGCGACGTGGACTACCTCATCGGCCTCCTCCTGCGGGACACGCAGACCGGGGATGTGAACTACGAATCGCTCTTGGCCGAGCAACCCGGCGACGAAGCGGCGGTGTGGGGGGAGTTCCTGGATGCCCTCGCCAGCTGGCAGGATTTCGCCATCTACCACTACGCGTTCTACGAGCGCGCCGTGTTCGACCGCCTGACCTTGCGGCACGGAGCGTCGCCCGAATTGGCGGCGAAGTTCCATGGCGCCGCCATCGACCTGCACCAGCGGACGATCGAC
>DATEYD010000082.1:0-37416 GCA_035583445.1 Minisyncoccota bacterium | reverse complement strand
TTCTATGCCCACCGCTTCGGACACATTACAGACCGTCGGCATCGAGTGTGAGTCGCTCGAGGGCGACCATGGCGGCGTTGCGCGCCTGACCCGCAAGCTCATCCAGCAGCTCTCGTCCCGCGACGACCTCGAGGGGCGTTATCATTTCATCCTGTATTTCAAACGTGCCGTGCCCGCGGATTTGCGGTACCTCGATTCGGTCGTGTTTACGACGCGGGTCTTTGGCGTACCGTCGTTCTCGCTCTACTACTACCTCTTCCTCCCGCTGCGGCTGTGGTGGGACCGGCCGACGTTCATGTTCTGGCCGAACTACATGCTCCCCCTCATCCATCCGCCGTTCGTGCGGTCGCTGGTCATGCTGACCGATGACATCTACCGCGAATCACGCAATAATAAACTCCCATTCCGCTATCGGCTCGCGTACCGGATCTTCGCAACCGGGTGGACTGCACATCGCGCAGACCGGATCCTCGCAATCTCGGAATCCTCACGGCGATCGCTGATGGAGGAGGGGGTCGCCGGACAACGCATCGTGGTGAACCACCTCGGCGTCGATGTCCCTGAGCGCGTCGAGCCGGACAGCGGCGAATACCTGCTCGTCGTCGGGCAGGCGTTCCCACGCCGGCATCTCAGGGAGACGCTCGAGGCATTCGCCCGAATCGCGCCCGATCGTCCGGATCTCCGGCTCGAGGTCATCGGAGTCGACAAGTATGACCCTCCGTTCTTCGCGGATGCCATGGCGGATCTCAATCGTCGCCTTGACCGACCTGCGGTCTCCTGGCGACAGCACGTGAGCGATGACGAGCTCGCATCCGCGTATGCCGGCGCGCAAGCGGTCGTGTACGTCTCGGATGCCGAAGCGTTCGGATTGCCTCCCCTGGAGGCGCTCGCGTTCGGGACGCCCGCCATCGTTGCCGACGTGCCCGTTACCCGCGAGATCTACGGACCCCATGCGTTCTACGTCAGGGATACGACGAGCGAAGCCATTGCCGAAGCCATGACCCGATCCTTGGAGGATGCGACGCATCGCGACGAGATCAGACGGGTTGCGCCCGAGATCGTCAGCCGTTTCACCTGGCGCGCGTTCACCAACCGGTTCATCCATCACCTGGACCAGTGGTAAAGAAAAAGGCCATCCGGGGATGCCGGATGGCCGCGTCCTACCGCCAAGCGAATGGCGTGCGGACGTCTTCGATGCGCTCGCCGCGCACGTCGATGCGGGAGAGCTCCCCGACGCCGAGCCCCGCGTCGTGCGCGAACCGCAGGTGGTTCTCGCAGAAGTGGAACGGCGCCGCGGTCGACGAGAGCGGATCGTCGTAGCCCATGACCGCCGTCGCGACCGCGTCGGTGGCAACGGGATCCGTGCCGACGATCATCACGCCGGGCGTTTGGAACCGCAGATCCTCGCGCGGGGACCACGGACCCTCGCCGCCGGACATCGTCGTGATGCCTTCCACGATCGCCAGATGGATGGGGCGCGCGCTGCAGATGTCGGTGATGATGCGGGGGACCCGAACCGTCGCCGGCGCGTCCGCGAGGATGTCCTTTTCGCCGGGGTGCAGCGGTCCGCCGATACGCTGGTGGAGCGTGTGGCGGCTCTCTGACGCGTCCTCACGGGGTGCGTCGTTGCCGTAGAGTGAGTTCGGCAGGATGCCGAACAGGTTCTTGAGCGTCAGGGTCACGCCGGCTGCGCGATGGTTCTTCATCTTCGCCAACGACACCATCACATCCGTGTCGAACGCGCGATTCAGGTCGAACGAGTCGAAGAGAAGGCCGCTGGGCGAGGGTACGTGCAGGTACGTCCCGCTTGTGCCGAGGTTCCGGGTGTTCTCGAACTCGACCGGACCTGCCACATGAAGCGCGGCGACGTCCCATCCGTACGACGCGGCGAACGGTTCGAGTGCATTCGACGACCCGGCCGATTCGACGATGCGGATGCGGTGGGCGCCTGCGTTCGCGAGGTGGGTGACGAGGGCGAGCATGGTGTCGCCGTGGTTCACGTACGTCTCCTGGGACGGTCGACCGAACAGCTCGGTCGGCGTCCCGGTCAGGTTGACCTTCACGGTGACCGTCTTGTGCCGGACGAGCGTCTCGATGCCGCCGATCAGGTCGAACGCCTGGCTCAGTGCGGCGTAGGAGCCGGGGTAGTCGGGGACGCGGACCAGCGCGACGGCCGGACCCGCCGGCGACGGGGTCGGTGAGGGCCCCGAGGGGCTTCCCGAAGGAGACCCGCATCCGATGCTCCCGAAGGCGATTCCCGCAGCCGCGCCGACGCCCTGCCGGACGAATGTACGCCGTCCCCAGCACGAGGACTGGCGCATATTATCCTCCTTCCGTTAATGTACGACGACTGATGGTATACCGTTTCATTACGTCTGTCAATTCATTGAAAATCATAGAAAAACGTGATGGAATGGAGCGTTATGACATTACGTCTTCCACGAGCGGTAGCGATACCGCTCGCTGTTCACGGGGCGTTCTTCACGCTCGTCATCTTCGGGTTCCTCCCGCGCGAAGCGGTGCTCTACGAGACGATCGCGCTCATCCTGTGGGCGGCATGGACGAACCCGCGGAACTCCGTGGTGTTCTTCGCCGCCAGCATCCCGCTCTTCATCGCCGTTCCGCTCACGGCGGACTTCGATAACTTCAACCAATGGCGGGTGCTCGCGCTTGTCATTGCGGTCCGATGGTTCCTCCAGACGCAGTCATGGCGGTCGGTCTGGTCCGCGATCCGTGCATGGATTGCGCGGCCTCTTGCACAGCCGATCGCATCCGCGCTCGTCATACTGGCGATCCTTTCCGTGGTATCGATCATCCCCGCGCAGAACGATGCCGCCGCGATCCGTCGCATCGTGTACTTCGTGAATGCGTTCCTCGTGCCGTGGGTCGCGTTCTTCCTCGCGCGCACCGATCGGCCCTGGCGGCGAACGCTCATGGCGGGCGTGAGCTGGTCCGCGGTCATCATCGTCGTCGCCGCGTTCGTCCAACTTGCCTCGACGTACATGATGGACATCTACGCGTTCATGCGTGTCTGGGGCGAGCAGATCCAATTCCGGCAATTCGGTGCGTTCTGGTCATACATCGTCGTCGACCTGGGTAACACGTGGTTCGCATACTACGGTGCGCAGCTTTCGCTCCGCGTGTTCTCGCTCTTCCCCGATTCACACTCGTTCCCGCTGTACCTCATCCTCGCCCTGGGACCCTTGATCGCGCTGTCGCTCGCGCCGATCACCCAACGTGCCCGTGACGGGGCGTCCATGCGTCAGCTGTTGCGCACCCGGGCAACGCTCGCGGTCGCGTGGGTGCCGTTCGCGCTCCTCGCCATGATCCTATCGGGCACGCGCGGCATCTGGGCAGCTTCGCTCGGACTGGTGGTCGTCCTCATCGCCGCAGGATTCCGCATGCGTCTCATCGGCGTCGTGCCCTGGCGGCGGCGCATCTGGCAATATCTCGGATGGATCATGGTGACGTACGTGCTCCTGTTCGCAGTCGCCTGGCCCATCTTCGTTTCTCCGCAGTTCCTGCTCTCTAAGGGGGACTGGGGGATCTTGGGCAACCGCTTCCGATCGATCATCGATTTCGGTGAGACGTCGAACAGCCAACGCATCGCGATCTGGAGTTCCACGGTGCAGTCGATCGCCGAGCATCCCATCATCGGCATCGGCATCGGGAATTTCCCCACCGTCCTCCGTCAGGACGTTATCCTCGCCAAGGCGGGTTCTTCGGCGCACAACGTTTGGCTGCATGTCGCCGCAGAGCTCGGCGTCTTCGCGCTCGTCGCGTTCGCGGTGCTATGGATCGCGGCCCTGCGCTCCGCGTGGCACCTCCTGATGAGCGGAGAGGGGGATGAGGCCGTACTGGGCGGATGGCTGGTGTTGGCGATCCCGTGGGCCGCAGCCTACCTCCTGACCGATGCCGCGCTTTTCGACGAACGCGCGCTCCTCATGTTCGGGATCATCATCGCCCTCGTACGCGCCGCAGATCCACGAACGACATGACGACCCGCATCCCTCGAACGCTCGTATGCCTTCCGGTGCAGAATGGAGCCGCGTGGCTTCCGGAGGTGCTCGATGCGCTGGTGGCGCAGACGCAGCCCAATCTCGAGCTCATCGTGTGGGACAACGCCTCCGAGGATGCGACGGCTGACATCGTCAGGCGCTACCCGACGATCCGTTTGACGCGGTCCGAGGGGAATATCGGTCCCTGGGCCGTATTCGAACGCGTGTTCGGCTCGTCTGACGCCGAGTACTTGGTGGCGCTGACTGACGTGATCCTCGCACCCGCGTATATCGCCGAATCGGTCAACGCATTGGAGCGCGAACCCGATCTGGGCGCGGTGCAGGGGAAGCTGTACCGCATGGATACCGTCGCAGGGGCGTTCCGACGCACGAACATCATCGATGCCGCCGGATTCAAGATCGGACGTTCCCGCCGCCTGACGATCCTCGGCCACGGGCAGCCCGACGGGGGGCGGTGGGACAAACCGATGGACATCATTGGCGTCGAAGGGGCGGCACCGGTCTTCCGCCGTGCCGCGTGGGAGGATTGCCGCATCCACGGCACCGTGTTGGACCCTGATTTCCGGGTCGGTTCGATCGGGTACGGTGATGACCTGGACATCGCATGGCGTATGTCCCTCTTCGGATGGCGCCAGGCGTTCATCCCGTCCGCGCAGGGGTGGCATGACCGTTCGACAACGAAGGATACGGCTCTATCGATGGCAAGCTCCCTTGCGCGCCGTTCGATACGGCAGCGGATCCCGCTGCTGAAGCGCCGTCTCGTTTGGTCGAACGTCCGATTTGCTATGATGAAGAACGAGCGCTTGTGGGACGTGGTGCGTGATTTTCCGCGTATCCTCATTCGTGAAGCCGCTACGCAGGCATACCTCTGTGCGTTCGAACCCGCTGTCCTGAAGGAGTGGGGGAGATTCCTCCGCTTGCTGCCTCGCATGCTCCGGCGACGTCGTGCGATTCAGCGACGGGCACGCAAGTCATCGCTGAAAGCTTTCCTGACATGATGGACTACCTCTCTTCACACCAGCCGTCGTTCCTCCAGCACCGCCCGCGGCGGTGGCGCCGCTGGGTGTACTTTTTCGTCGGGTGCGTGCTGCTCGTTGGAGTCCTGATGGCCTTCTCGACGTCGTCACGCGTCACGCTCATCAAAGGCATGCGCGCGGTGACGGGCGGCAATGACACCGCAGACATCGGATCGAAGATCGTTCCCATCAAGGATGACCCTGAATACGCGATGCCGGACAATAGTGACGATCGGCTCGACATCCTGCTCCTCGGCATCCGCGGCGAGGATGACGTCCAGAATGGGGGATTGCTGACCGACACGATCATGCTGTTCTCGCTCGATACGAATACCGGACGCGCCGCGTTGACCTCCATCCCGCGCGACTTCACGGTCCGTGTCACGGACGAGAAAACCGAGAAGATCAACACCGCCTACATCCATAACGGCACCAACGGGAGCAAACGTCTGTTCTCCCGCATCACCGGCGTCGCGATCGACCACGTCGTGGCCATCGATTTCCAGGCGTTCCAGCAGATCATCGATACCCTCGGCGGGGTCACGATCTCCCTGGACCAGCCGTTCGAGGAATCGCAGCAATGGGCGGGGGAGGGAGAGGACGAGGAGTACGTCTTCTCGCTGCCCGCGGGCGAGAACGTGCTCAACGGCGAGCAGGCGCTGTACTACGTGCGCTCCCGATACAGCACCAGCGATTTCGACCGCTCACGGCGCCAGATGCAGGTCATGCTTGCGATCAAGGCGAAGGTCGAGGGTCTCAACCTCATGTCCGACCCCCTTACGGCGCTCTCGCTCGCCAATACGCTCCGGTCCCACATCGATACGGACATGGACATCTTCGATCTGGGCACGCTGAAGCAGCTTATGAGCCAAGGAGAAAATCTGACCAAGCTCCGACGCTATCAGCTCACCACAGAGAATTTCCTCTACGAGACGAAGGTCGACGGGATCTACGAGCTCCTGCCCCGCGGGGATACGTTGGCGTACCTGAAGACGTTCTTCGCGACGATCCTCGATGACGAACCGGTCATGACCGCGCCGACCCTCACCCCGTCTCCGTCGGCGATCCCCGTACCGTCATCCACGCCCTGATGCTGTCCGTCATCATCGTCAATTTCCATAACCCTGCGCTCCTCCGCCTCTCGTTGCGGTCGCTGGCGCGCGTCCTGACCCGTGCAATCACGCACGAGGTCATCGTCGTCGACTCGGAGAGCACGCCGGAGACCCGCAATGTCGTCCGTCACGACTGCGCCGCGCTGTTCGACCGGCTCCTGTTGGTGCCGTTCACCGAGAATACCGGGTATACCCGCGGCGTGAACGAGGGCCTGCGCCGCGCGGAAGGGGACGTGCTCCTCGTCCTGAACCCCGATATCGTCGTCACGCCCGACACGATGGATGCCATGCTGAAATACCTCGCGGAGCATCCCGAGACCGGGCTCCTCGGCCCCGGGCTGTTGAACATGGACGAGAGCCGGCAGGACTCGTGCTTCCGATTCTACACGCCGGCAATGATGCTCGCCCGTCGCCTCTGGTTCCCGTGGAGCCGCCGCCTCGTGCATCGCCTCGTCATGCGCGATACCGTGTTCAGCGGACCGACCGATGTCGATTGGGTGATGGGATCGGCGCTCATGACGACCCGCAACGCGATGGAGGACGTCGGACTGATGGACGAGCAGTTCTTCCTGTACCTCAGTGAAGTTGACTGGGCATGGCGCTTCTGGGAAAATGGATATCGGGTAGTGTATCTTCCCTCAGTGCAGATGTACCACTACCTCAAGCGGCAATCGAAAGGCCGCTTCGCTATCCTCGATTTCTTCACCCGTCCGCAATCACGCTGGCACCTGGCTGATGCGGTACGATATTTCACCAAGCATGGAACCTCAGGACGCCGACCCCGCGGCACCGCAGTACGTCAGCCTCAACTCATCGCCGTCTGATCGGCGCCTTCGCGTCATGCGTCGCGGTCGTCTCATCCTCATCATCGCGGTCCTCCTTGCGCTCGCCGGCGGGTTTGTCGGCGGGAAGCGGTACACCGAACGCCAGATCGCCGCATCGCAGGACCGCATCATCACCGCGGTGACGAACGAGGAGGTCGGCAAGCCCAGCGCCGTCGACTTCAGCCTTTTCTGGAGCGTCTGGAACAAGCTGCATGAGCGGTACGTGGATGCGGAGCGACTGGCGGCCGAAGCGCTCGTTTACGGCGCGATCGAAGGCATGGTCAACGCGGTCGGCGATCCCTACACCGTGTTCTTCCAGCCTGAACCCGCACAGAAGTTCCAGGAGAGCGTCGGCGGGTCATTCTCCGGCATCGGCATCGAGATCGGCAAGCGTGACAACGGCATCACCGTCATCTCGCCGATCCGTGATTCGCCCGCATGGATCGCGGGCATCAAGGCAGGGGATGTCGTGATCGCCGTCGATGACGAGGATTCGACCCAGTGGACCGTTGATGAGGCGGTCGACCGTATCCGCGGTAAGCAAGGCACGACGGTCCACCTCACCATCTATCGCGAAGGCGAGTCCGCGCCGCTCGAGTTCGATATCGTGCGCGACACGATCCGCATCCCGGCGGTCGCATGGAAGATGCTGGATGACAAGGTCGCCTACGTGCAGCTGATGACCTTCAATGGCAACATCACGGATCAGTTCACCAAGGCGGCGAACGAACTGCGACAGCAGGGAGCGACCTCGCTGATCATCGACGTGCGCGACAACCCCGGCGGGCTCCTTGATGCCGCGGTCGAGATCGCGGGCTGGCTGCTGCCCGACGACAGTCTCGTGGTCGAGGAACGCTTCAGCGACGGCACGAACGAGGAGCTTCGGGCGAACGGCAACGAGGCGCTCGTCGACTTGCCCACTGTCATCATCATCAACGGCGGCTCCGCCTCCGCCTCGGAGATCCTTGCGGGCGCGCTGCATGACATCCGCGGCCTCCGTCTGGTGGGCACGACGACCTACGGCAAAGGCTCGGTGCAGCAGCTCGAGGATTTCTACAACGGGTCCGCCCTGAAAGTCACGATCGCGAAGTGGTTCACGCCGAACGGAACGAGCATCAACGATACCGGGATCGCACCGACCGACGAGCTCGAGATACCCGAAGAGGAGCCGGAAGGCGGATGGCTGTTCGGTGAACCTGGCAAGGACCCGCAATTGGACCGCGCGCTTGAAATCGTCAATCAGCTGCGGTAAAAGGGAAGACCATGAAAGTCGTCTTACTCGATAACATCAAAGGGATCGGCATGGTGGGGAGCGTGAAAGAGGTCAGCGACGGGTATGCCCGCAACTTCCTACTGCCGAAAGGGCTCGCGAAGCTCGCCTCACCAGCCGTACTGAAGGAGGCGGAGTCGCTCAAGGCACGGAAGCTCGAGGCGACGAAGCTTGCGCATGACGAGGCACAAGGAGTCGCGCAGAAGATCGAGGGCGCCACCGTCGTCCTTGCGGGACGCGCCAACGAGCGGGGGACGCTGTTCTCCGCAATCGGGGCAGACGATATCGCCCAGGCGGTCAGCGCGATCGCCGGTGCGAGGATCGACGCATCCCAGGTGAAATTGGACGAGCACATCAAGACCGCTGGCGCGCATCAGGTCGTCATCGAGTTGGTCGAAGGCATACGGGCGACCGTGACGGTGGACGTCCAGACGGCATAACGTCATTCAATACAAAAGCGGCCGAGTAGCCGCTTTTGTCTCATTACTTCGCTGCGACGACGGAGACCACTTTCACGACGCGTCGATTGCCATCGTAATTCGTCTTCCGAGTCGTGTGGAACTTCACCGTGCCCGCGCGCACGGCATAGAGCGTGTAGTCGGAGCCGGTGCGGACGCCGTCGCCGGCCATGACGGACGAGCCGGTCTGGCGGACGATAATGCTCCCCGCCTGGGCACGCTGGCCGTCGAACAGCTTCACGCCCCGATATTTCGGGAGCGAGTCGCGTCCCAGCTGCGTAGAACCGATTGCTTTTGTATGCGCCATGGATTAGATTCTCAGCAATTCACGTGGGACGAATGATAACAAAAATAGGGGACTGGGTCAAGAACCACCGGGAGTGGCTTTGGACAGGGGCTCTGGTCGGCCTGGCAGCCTGGCCAGCCTACAATTTGGGGCTTCTGAGGGCTCAGCGGGGCTCCCAGCCCCTCCAGGAGGCATCCGTGTTCCAGGTCAGGGACGGGATTGTTCCGCGTACTGACAGCCAAGGGCAGGGGAGCACATCGGGAGTCGACAAGAGCGACCCCCGTGTTGTGATCTCAAAGTCGGCAACTTCGATGAAATACCACCATGTCTGGTGCGCGGGTGCGAAGCAGATCAAGGAATCGAACCGCGTATGGTTCCCTTCCGCAGCCGATGCCCAAGCGGCCGGATATTCTCTTGCGGGCAACTGTTCTGAGTGATATCCTAGGGACCGCTCTTCTCCGGAGGTACCCATGGATTTCGAGGGTCGTATTCGTGTGATCGCCGAGAGCATCGGGTTGCAGATCCGTGAGCCGGGGGAGATCCCGCCGCGCGAGCGGTGCTGGGTGGACGCCCGGGTCGTGTGCCCGTACGGTTCGCCCGAGGGGCAGTTCATCGCTCGTCCCGAGGCGTTCTGTGACACGTGCCGGACATACAGGCATGTCGTCGGCCCGTACATCGAGGGGGTGATCGAGAACGAATCGCCGACGAACCTCCGCGCGCTCTTCAAGGACGCGCACACGAAAATCGCCGGCGAACTCCGCGGCGACGCCGAACAGCTCCCCGAGGAGTCGGGCGAACGCATGATCCTGGAGCTCGCGGCCGACATCCTGGAGGACAAGAAGCTGGACCGGCCTGTCCTCCTCGAGGACGCGCTTCCCGATGAATAGCATGGCGACCCTTCGAGGTCGCCTCTTCTTTATCTCAGCTTCGCGAGCTTGTCGCGGTATTCCCACTCCCAGAGGTGCTTCGCAGCGAGGAACGCCGACCAATCCTCGTCGAAGGAGGTCATCTCGCGCAGCTCGAACTCTCCCTGGGACGAACCCCAGCGGTGCAGACATCCGTTCCTCGCCTTCAGCACCCGGAAATCGCCGCCCTTGACCCGCAGAGCTGCTCCGCAGTCTTGGCAGACGCTGCTCTGATCGAGACGCAGGATCCAGGCGGTGGAGGGCTGGGGAAGGTTCGCATCCTCGCGCAATGCCGCGGTGTACGCGGCCGTCTGCATGCCGTAGTCGCGGTAGATCGCCTTGCCCGTCTTGATGTCAAGGACCCCGATCGTGCCGTTGATCTCGGCGACCACGTCGACGGTGCCTGCGTAGCGCTGCGCATGGCTGATGACCCGGTCCTCGACCATCAGCGGCTGGACGTGGTTGTTGCGCAGAAACTCCTGGAATGCGTCGACCGAGGGGCGGATGAGGCCGGGGATGACGGGTTCGGTGCCTTTGAGGATCGCTTCGACGGCATCGTGGACCATGGAGCCCTCCGCGGCGGACCGTTCGCGGACTTCCTCCGCTGCCCGGATGCCGGACATGCGTGCATAGTAGCGGTACAGGGCGGGTTTTGCCTTGATACCGACGATCGCGGTCACGCGCGGGTACCAGACGCCGTCGATCTCATATCCTGCCCGCTGTCGGAAGTCCTCGAGTGATGTGTAATCTCCCATAGAAGCTCCCATATTGTACCCTGTGGATTGACATCTGCAATCAGCCTCGGTACCATTCCTCCTAATACGTTCGTTATAGGAGAGGTGGTATGAAAAGAGTCGGATGGGTGTGCGTGATTGCGCTCGCGATGCCCGTGTCGGCACGCGCGCAAGAGGTGACCGTCGAGGAGCCGCTGCAGGTCGTCGTCCTTCCTGAAGCTACGCCACGACCGAAGCCGCTGCCCCGCAAGAAGCCGATCCCGCAGCTGGTCTGCGGACCAGCCACCGGAAGCAAGACACAGATCGGCGTTGCCGGCCTCGATGGCTTCACGGTCCACTGCCGGGTCCGGGTCATGTTTCCGGATGAGCGGTTCTGGTGCCCCGAGGTGGAGTGGGAAGTGAATGGCGAACGCCAGAGTATGCATCACGCGGACTGTGCTCCCTTCGATGATGTAGCTACGGAGGTGGGGGAGCCGTTCCTCTGGAACGAGCCGGAGAAGTGGCTGCCACCGTTCGGACGCGGCTTCCACACCATCAAGGTCAGGCTCAAGAAGGGCGGGAAGGTGCTGTTCAGTGACATCTGCGAGGTCGAGGTCAGCTGATGGCATGGCGCATGGTGAAATACCCGTGCGCCCCTTTTTGGGGGAGAGAGGATATGGACTGAGATCGCATCCATATGGATATGCGATTTTTTTGTATTGGTGAGAAATATAGAAACGATCCATTTCTCGATCTAGGGGAGTACCTGCGCCAACGCTGACATTACGTCGTACAATATAGCTTATGCGATGTTATACCCATGGAAAACCGAGACCACTCCCCTGCAGACCAGTAAAAAACGAGGCGCCCGACGAGGGGCGCCTGCACCGATTCCGCGCGACTTTATACGGCCAATGATTACAGGTACGGCAGTCCCCTTTCCAGAGCGTCCACGAACAGCTCCACCTGATGTTCGGACAGCTCGATCCGTCCGTCTTCCGTGAGCCATCGGATCATATCCGTCTCCGATAGGCCCAGGGCGCGGCGAAGAACCCGGAATCGATCCCAGAGGTCAGCTGAGACCTCCGCGGTGATCTGCTCTCCATCGACATGCGCGGACAAAGTCGCGCGCAGTGCTGTCGCTGCTGCCATCGGTGCCCCCTCCTCAGAAAAACGGTGCAACACACCGTACTCCTCCCCTACTCTCAGGTCAAGTGTGTCCGCAACCCACGTCCGACGAATTGTGATGTGACGGAACAGCGGAACCATTGTTCCGAACACGCGGAACCGCCTTGACCACGAACGACCGGCGTATATACTCCTGCCAAAAGGGAGAGCAGGATGTCTAAGCCTCGTGGGGTCGCTGTTTCGAACGTCGACGATCTTCTGGTGGCTGAGCTACCCATTCTCAAGAGGGCGGTCATGCGGATCGTCGAACGGCTGAAAGATCCGGACCTCAACCTCTCGGGAAGCGTGTCCATCGTCATCATCGCACGCGTCATGGATCCGCATCGCTCCGAGACGGTGCACCTTCGCCGCAAGGCATGGGCGCGGGTCGGAAGGCGATCGTAGTTTGGGGGAGCCCGTTGGCTCCCCCTTCTTTTATGGCTCCGCGATGTAATCGCGTGGGTTCAGGGTACCGTCGAAGTAGTTGAAGTAGAGTTGATCACCCTTCAGATAGGTGAAGAAGTCGCGATAAAGCGAAAGGTGTAGGTGATAGCCGCCATTGCTTCCTGATACCGCTCCCGTATTACCCTCGTAGCCAATGACCTGACCGACGGCGACCTCCGTGCCGACTGAGTGGATGAATGAGCTCATGTGCGCATACACGGACACCATGTTGTTCGGATGTTGGATGGCGAGCCAATTGCCCCATCCGGGGTTGCCCGTGCCGTTTGCCACGATTGTTCCCGCGCCGATCGCATGGATCGGGGTCCCGTATCCGGCAGCGATATCGATCCCATTGTGCGGCGCACCGCCATATGCGCCCCGTTTCGCATACTGCGTATACCCGTAACTCTGTGTAATCCAATACGTCCCGGTGTATGGCCACTGGAACAGCTTCGTTCCTTTCGCCGGAACCTTGTCTGCGGTGATATGGACGATGAAGAGGCCGCCACTCGCTGCTTTCAGCTCCAATTCGCGCAATTCCGTGAAGAATTTCTCCTTCTCTTTCTCGAGCGCAGAAATAGCAGCTTGGTATGCCGCTTCTTGCCCCTTCGTCTGGGTCAGCACCTGATTCTGCTGGTTCCGAACGGTCGCGAGCTGATTTCGTCGGGTAGCTGCTTCGTCGCTCAATACATGGAGGTCATCTTCCTTCGCTTCAAGGGTGAGCTGATATCTTTCCAATGTGGCCTTGTCTTCCTTCAGCTCATCGACGACGGCGAGGAGTTTCTGTTGGACCGCTGCGACATCATCGAGCTGGCGGAAGAATTGGGCAAAGCCGGCATACTTAAAGAGCGACGCGACCAGGTCCTCCTGATCTCGCTGCTCGAGGAATAGGATCATACGTCCGATGGTCGCTCGTTTCCTGCTCATATCCGCCCTCGTATCGGCGATACCCTGCTCGACCCCGACGATTTCGCCGTGGGTGATGTCGATCTGGGTATTCGTCGCGGCGATCTGACTCTCGACGAGCTTGATCTGCGATTGTATCGCGTTGATCGCGCGTTGCAGTGTCTGTCGTTCAGCTTGCGTGACACTCAAATCTTGTCGGATGCGGTCTTGCTCTGCCTGAAGCTCCTGCAACTTCAGACGCAGACCTGCCATCTGCGCCTCTTCGGCTGACTCAGCACCGACACCAAGGGGTGCGATGAATGCAACGAGCAGGAGTAGGA
Organism: Minisyncoccota bacterium; assembly: GCA_035583445.1. GTDB lineage: Bacteria > Patescibacteriota > Minisyncoccia > 2-02-FULL-40-12 > GWA2-44-9 > JAGOPO01. The sequence continues at coordinate 23,976 of DATEYD010000082.1, read as the reverse complement.
TGCATAGTCGTCTCATGACATCTTTTCGATCGCGATACGGATGCGTGTTTGCGTCTCACCCGGTCCGAGCACAGCGGCGATATCAAGGGGACCGGCGCTGTTCTTCCGCCCTGACAGTGCAACCCGAAGCGGCCAGTACACACTCCCCTTCTGACCATCGAATTGCTGTTCGGCAAATGCATCAAGTTGTTCTGCCGCCATCGGCCATGCGTCCGCCATGATGGAGAGCGCGGATTTGGTCCGTGCAGGATCGTCATTCTTCCAGATGAGCAGCGTCGCGTCGTACTCCGGCTTGTCCCAGAGATAAGAAAATTCAGTCGCATGCGAAAGGCGCTCGAGTCGTTCGGTGATGAGCGGTACGGCACTGTCGGGCAACTCCGGATGGCCGATCAACTCTTTGAAACGATCGCGTGGCAACGTACGGATATATTGTGCATTCATCCAATCGAGCTTCTGTTGATCGAAGATGGCGCCCGAGTGGTGGACGTTGGCAAGATCGAAGCCCGCGATCAATTCCTCGCGGGTCAGGATGTCCTTCTCGAAGGTGTGCCCGAGATGCGCCATGAAATTCACCAACGCATCAGGCAGGTAGTCCCGCTGGTATTCGGTGATACTCACCGACCCGTGGCGTTTCGACATCTTGCTGCGGTCCGGTCCGAGGATGAGCGGAAGGTGTGCGAACTGCGGCGGCGTCGCCCCGAGCGCAGAAAAGATCAAAAGCTGCTTGGGCGTGTTCGATATGTGGTCCTCGCCGCGGATGACGTGCGTGATGCCCATCTCAAGGTCATCGACGACGACCGCGAAATTATACAACGGCGTGTGCTCATCCTTTGCGAGGGTGACCTGCCCGACGTGCTTCGCTTGGACCGATACGCGCCCGCGGATCATGTCGTCGAACGCGATGTCCCGTTCCGGATCGCCGTCATCCTTCAGGACGATCACGCGGTCGCGGATTTGCCGCCCATCCTTCGCGAGCGCCGCTTTCTCCTCGTCGGTATACTCCCGCCAGGTGGCATGGCCGCTCTCCATGAGGCGATTGAGGTACGACCGGTAGATGTCGAGTCGGTCGGATTGCAGGAACGGGCCTTCGTCCCAGTCCAATCCAAGCCATCGCAAACCGTCGATGATATCGGTCTCGTAGGACTTCTGGCTCCGTTCGAGGTCGGTGTCCTCGATGCGGAGGACGAACGTGCCACCCAGTTTTCGGGCATACAGCCAATTGAACAGCGCCGATCGCGCGGTCCCGATGTGCAGCGCGCCGGTCGGGCTTGGTGCAATGCGGACTCTTACGGTCATGCGAAAATCATAGCAAAAAGAGCCCCTGTCGTCATGACAGGGGTTTTTTCGGTCCGGGGCCGTCCTTCGCCGAGCGGACGAAGGGGAGGTCCATTTCGCGCGTCAGGATCTGCTCCGCGAGGCCGATGGACTTGGTGACGCTTTCCCTGATGCTCGCCGCGGTACGCGCGGTCTCGGGGAAGCGACGCTCCAGCTTGTCGGCAATCGCCCCGACCTCCGTGTTCGTCTGGATGAACTGGCGGTACGCCTGAAGGAAGCGTTCGGGTTTCTTGACCGCACCGGCAATTAGGCACCCCTCCGCTGACTTCAGATGCCACGCTGCCCGTTCGACGAGCCCCAACGCGGCGTTCAGGAGCTCCTGCTGAATCGCAGGGACAGCCCGGAGAGGCTCAGCTGCCTTCCGCAGACCCTCGAACGCCTTGCTGGCGCGTTCGACGGCAGGCACGCAGTCCGCCAGGTCATGCGCGGCCTTCCCGAACGCAGCTGCAGCGTCCTCAACCTTCTTGCCCATGTCAGAGAACGAATCCTTCGTATCCTTGTCCATACCTCCCCCGAATTGGGAAAATCCTAGCAAACATGGTTCAATCTGAACATATGGCGACCAAATCGCTCAAGGAATCGATGGGAGGCATCCAGAAGCGTGCAGACGAGGTTCGCACGGCTCGCCGGACCATGCATTCGGAGATGCACGCACTCGCCAAGGACGTGAGCGAGTATTGCGGGGAACCGCGGTTGTTCGCCCAGTATCTCGGACGCATCAAGGCCATCGGACTCGGGCGCGCATACCGCGCGTTCAGCGATCTGAAGGATGGCCGGCGTCGACATGTTATTAACGAACCAGGCAAATGGTGGATGTGGCGCACCAAGAATTTACAGGATGCGGAAAAGGTGTCATAATGTGCATATGCAGCTGACGACCGTCCCCTCCCCTGTATTGTCGAAGAAGTTGCACCCGCTGAAGGCGTCTGATTTGAAGGCGGGCACGTACGCCCCGCTCGTTGCGGATATGAAGGAGGCGATGATCAAGTTCGATGGCATCGGCCTTTCCGCGAACCAGGTTGGCATGGATCTCGCGCTGTTCGTCATCGACGAGAAGCTAGCTGCCGAGCATGGGGTGCCGTCGGTCTATGCGAATCCGGAGATCACGAATCGGGCAAGGGAGCACGATGCGAAAGAGGAAGGCTGCCTCTCGATTCCCGGCTATTGGGCTCCGGTCAATCGCTCAAAGAAGATCATGTTCAAGGCGCTCGACGGACAAGGCACGAAGGTGAAGTTCCGGGCCCGCGGCCTTCTGGCGCGTGTTTTGCAACACGAGACCGATCATTTGTACGGTCTGACGATCCAGGACCGTGCAAAAGAAGCGGGCTCACCGAAGTGAGCCCTGCTACTACTGCTGCTGATCGATCGGGGCGATGATTGCCAGCTCCTCCAGATGACTGAGGTAGGTGTTGACTACGACGCCCATGTTCCAGCTCCCGATGACCATGCAGCTGATACTGCCCGTCAGGATGAGCGCGACACCCAGGCCGTGCAGCCATCCGGCATCGCGCGCGTGCTGGTCCCGGAGCGTGAAGATGAACCCGATGACGATGGCGAGGATGAAGATCCCCGCCACGCTGAACGGAATCAACGGGGCATTCGCCAACGCACTATTCATGGAATCCTCCCCTGTCGAGGCACTACCATACCTCACCCATTCATAATAGTCAATTCACCCGAAGGGCGCGATGCGATACCATAGACCTGTATGCCGTTGATCATCAACGTCCCCCGTGCGACCGACCGCATCCAGGTCGAAGCCCGGCAGCAGCTTTCGATCGCATTCTTCGGGACACCCCGTTTCGCGATCCCGTCGCTCCGCCTCCTGCACGAATCAGGCTGGCCGATTGCGTTGGTCATCACCGCGCCCGACAAACCGTTTGGACGCAAGGCGGTCCCCACACCGAGCCCCATCCATGAGGTTGCCCGAGAGCTCGGACTGTCCGTTGCGACCCCTGCATCGCTCAAGGACGAGTCGTTCCAACGAACGTTCGCCGAATCTCGTCCCGACATCGCGATCGTCGTCGCGTACGGGAAGATCATCCCTCCATCCGTGCTCGATATTCCGCGATTGGGATTCGTGAACATCCATCCATCGCTCCTCCCCGTGTACCGCGGACCCTCGCCGATCCGAACCGCCATTCTCGATGGCTGTTCGTCCACGGGCGTATCGATCATGCTCCTGGATGCTGAGATGGACCACGGTCCCATCCTTGCTCAGCAATCGTGGCCGATCCCTTCGGGATTCGATGCCCCGGCATGCGAATCGGAACTCGCGTCGGTCGGCGCCCACTTGCTTGTCGACACGTTGCCCGGGTACGCCGAGGGTGCCGTCGCCCCGCGTCCGCAGGATCATGCAGCTGCCACGGTTACCCGGAAGTTCACCCGCGAGGACGGGCGACTGGATTGGTCGCAATCGGTCTCGAAGGTACATGATCGCATCCGCGCCCTGGCCGACGAGCCAGGGACGTGGACCACATGGAACGGCGTAACACTCAACATCATTCACGCACATCCTGCGGTCGCTGCCCCCGCAGGCGACCCGGGGCGCGTCGTATCGCTTCCCGAGGGCATCGGTATCCATTGCGCCGACGGTGTTTTGGTGGTAGAACGCGTCCAGCCGGAAGGCGGGAAGGTGATGGACGCACAGGCGTTCGTCAACGGCCATCCGGAGTTCATCCTATGCGAGGTGATCTAGTGCAAGTCCAGTTGGATGTCCCGCTCGCGCCGCGGACCACCTTCGGCGTCGGTGGGCCCGCAAAGATCTGGTGCGAGCCGTGCAGTACCGCAGCAGCCCAAGCCGTCAGGCTCGGGCGCTTGCTCGACAAGAGGATCGTCGTTCTCGGTTTGGGTTCGAACGTCCTCATCAGCGACCACGGGCTGGACGCCATGGTCGTGTCGATGCAGCCGGTCCTTTCTCGGGCGCTCATCAACCGGTTCACGGATGTCACCGGCGAGCCAGAGCGGGTCGTCGAGATTCCTGCGGGGGCGCCGTGGGATCTCTTCGTCGAATCCTGCGTAGCCAACAACCTACAAGGAGTCGAGTGCCTTTCGGGCATTCCCGGGACCGTCGGCGCGGCGCCCGTCCAGAACATCGGCGCCTACGGACAACAGGTCTCCGAAACGATCGAGTGGGTCCGGGCGATCGATCTCGCGCATGCGCGCGAAGTCATACTCCCGCGCAACGCCTGCAAGTTTACGTACCGCGGGAGCACCTTCACGGGTACCGATCGCGATCGTTACCTGATCACAGCTGTGGCGTTTCGGCTTCGCTACGGCGCCGATCCATGCGTCACGCACCCGCAGGTGGCGGATGCGGTCCGAACCCGATTCCAGAACCTTCTCGGGGTTCGCACCGCGGTTCTCGCCATCCGGAAGGGTAAAGGGATGCTCGACGGCCAGTTCCGATCGGCTGGTTCGTTCTTCAAGAACCCGGAGATGCGACTACCTGAGTTCGAACGGCGGTTTGCCGCCGACCACATCACGTCTGGCGCCAACCGATGGTGGTGGCCTGTTCCGGACGGCATCCGGATATCTGCAGGATGGCTCATCCAGACCTCAGGATTCCCCCAAGGGTACGTCCGCGGACCGGTCGGCCTCTCGCCCCACCATACGCTGTGCATCATCAACCGGGGCGGTGCGACCACCGCAGACGTCGTGTCGCTCGCGCGCGACATCCAGAAACGCGTCATGGACTCCTTCGGCATCGTCTTGGAGCCGGAGGTGCGCCTGCTCGGATTCGACCAGAACCCTCTCCTGACCGCGTAATGCGGACGAGGCCTTCCTCGTCCGCTTTTTCATTCGCGGACCAATGCGGGGCGCCTCGGTTCTATAACCATATTGCGACCTTTCCCGGGCTGCGCTAGGGTACGCAGGTATGCATGCGGTCCGTCACGTCTGGAAAGTGCAGCCAGGGAGCACCCTATCGGGTGTGGCGTATATCCATGGGAACAAGAATAGCGCCCTCCCCTGTGTGGCCGCATCCGTCATCCTTCCTGTTGGCTCGTCGATTCGTCTGACCAACGTCCCCCGGATCAGCGATGTGGACACGATGTGCGAGATCCTGGCTGTCTACGGGATCATGAGCGAATGGACCGGCGACGCGTCGGTAATCCTCACGCGGACCGCATATCCCCCCGAATCCCCCGTGTTGCCGCCGGAGCTCGCATCGCGCATCCGCGGGTCCATCGTGCTGCTCGGAGCGCTCGCCACGCAGTACCGATCGTTCCGTATCTCCAAGCCCGGCGGCGATCGCATCGGCGGCCGCCCCATCACCGCGCACCTGACCGCGCTCGAGGACCTCGGATTCCAGATTCAGGATGACATCGCCGAGCTGTCGGTCCAACGACAGGGCGACGATTTCCGCGACGGCACGGTGGTGTTGATCGAACAGTCCGTCACCGCGACGTTGATGCTGCTGCTGTATTCCGCGTGCCTCGGTCCGGGTCAGCACCTCACGATCATCGATGCCGCATGCGAACCGCATGTCGTTACCCTCTGCATGCTCCTGGAATCGCTCGGCGCCCGGATCCAAGGCATGTATTCCAATGTGCTGACCGTCATCTGGCCGCGCGGCGTTCGCCCGGGCACGGTCGCGATGCGGCTGGACGATGACTTCATGGAGGCGGCGACCTATGCCATCGCCGCAGCCATCACCCGGAGCGCGATCGATATCCCATTCCAGAACGCCAGTCTGTACCTCCAGGTCATCGACCGGTACCTGGGGTGGATGGGCGTACGGACCGAACTGACCACGAATCTGTGGCGTGTCGATGGCGCCGCATCCGATCTGATCGTCCGGCCCGGCATGTCCGTGATCAAGGCTGAGCCGTGGCCGCGTTTTCCAACGGACGTGATGAGCGTCGCGGTCGTGCTTGCGACGCAGTGCACGGGGACCATCCGATTCGTCGAATACATGTACGACGATCGGTTCGGGTTCGTCCAATCGTTGCGCGACATGGGGGCGATGATCGACCTGCAGCCGCCACACGCCGTCATCGTCCGCGGTCCGGCTCGCCTGCGGAGCAACGAGCTCTTCCTGCGTCCCGACATCCGATCCGGTGCCGCCATGCTCATCGCCGCATTGGCCGCCGATGGCACAAGCATCCTCCATGACCACCGCAACGTGATCGCGCGGGGGTACCAGAACCTCCCGCAATCCCTGGCATCTCTGGGTGCTCGGATCACGGAGCTTCAGAGCCCGTTCGGGTCCTCCTAGACCTGTACACAAACCTGCGTTTCTGTTATATTATCGCTTTGCCATGGCGCTCGGAGTCAACGATCTCAAACCCAAGACCTATTTCATCTTCGAGGGCCAGCCCTGCGTCGTATTGGAGGCGCACCATCTCAAGATGCAGCAGCGCCGTCCGGTCGTGCAGACGCGGTTCCGCAACCTCCTCTCCGGCAAGGCATTGGAACGGAATTTTGCGCAATCGGATACGTTCGAAGAGGCCGATGTGCAGAAGAAGCAGGTGAAATTCCTCTATGCGCACCGCAACCAGTTCTGGTTCACCGATCCGAACGACCCGTCGAACCGTTTCGAGCTTCCCGAGGACACCATCGGCGACCAGAAGATCTTCCTGAAGCCCAATACGCTTCTGGAGTCATTGGAGTGGGACGGCGACGTCATCAATGTATCGTTGCCGATCAAGATGGAGTTCGAGGTCGTCGAAGCGCCTCCCGGCATCAAGGGCGACACTGCGACCGGCGGCACGAAACAGGTGAAGCTCGACTGCGGTGCGACCATCAATGCGCCCCTGTTCGTTTCCCAGGGCGATCGGATCATCGTCAATACCGAGACCGGACAGTACGTGGAGCGCGCGAAATAACCCATGCAACGAGACACGCCCCGCCGTAATGGCGGGGCGTGTTCCTTGTCGAGTCTATTCCACGCCGAGGTGCTCTTCCTCGATGACCTGTTGCGGCGTCGGTTGCGGCAGCGGAATCTCGTGCATAGGCACGATATCATCCTCATCCAGATCAGTATCGGGGACCATCGGATTCTGGCCTGCGTTCTGTCGGGCGACCTTCGCTTGCTCCTCGAGCTCGCGCTTCGCCTCCTCCATCACGTCACGCGCAGTCTTGGGTTCCTGATCCATATGTTCAGGTGAAAAGCAGTACACCGAGCACGACGACGAACAAGACGACGAGCGCGGATCCCGTCGTGAGGATCTGTCTCGTTGCTTCGCGCGGCTTACCGTCGAACAACAGCCGAGCAGGCTCCCAGAGGACCAGTGAGCCGGTGATGAGCGCGGAGGTAACGAACAGGAGGATCATCGCGATCGCAGCAAGCGCTTCCGGTTGGTTCCCGAACAGGCGCTCGGCATTTTGCATGAACGAGACGACCGCGACGATGTACAGGGCGGTGAGCAGCGCATTACGGATTGAATGCTTGGTGATGGTGTCCATATCGCCATGATATACCTCTCGGCGGCAAAGAAAAGAGCCGCTGGGTGTCACGGCTCAGGGAGGACGATCGGCGCGTGCATGCGTACATGCGCCGCAAGCTCCCGGACGGTCCACGCAGGCTGGTTGTAGTGGAGGAAGAGACGCTCGACGACGTCAGCATCGAACTCGGTATCCGAGCATACCCAGGCGATGATGTCATCGGATGCCTCTTGTGCTCGTAGGATCCGCTCGTCATGGCGGTATTGTTCATCCATGTTCACGGAAACGACGAGTGCCCGCTGATCCCCCCAGAGCACGTTGAAGATCATGGCGCGGCGGAATTGCATGATCGACGGTTCCCGCGCCTGAACACGATGCCGTACCTCATGCACCGCGATCGCCAGCCGTACCGTCTCTCGGTCGATCGATCGACCTGTTTGCCATACTTCCGTGACTCGCGCGTCGATGCCCGTCACGTACACGTCGTACGCATCCGGCTCATGATCGAGCTCCTTACTCCAGCACGATACCATGATGCCGGGGAGTTCCGGGTGTGCCTGCAGGCAGGTGTTGTAGTTGACAGGCGTGTTGTCGTCGCCGTAGCAGGCCTGGTGCACATACGCGATGTCGGCACCCAGAAGCACTGCCTCACGCGCGTCCGCCTCGCTGGCACCGGCCTCGCGGAGTTTCGGAACGTACCATGCGAGCCACTCCTGAAGTGTCGACATGCATACCTCCTTGTCGGAGAACAATGCAAGATACTTGCACGATTTGAAGGCTACTTCAAGTTGATCGTCACCAACAGGTCGCCGGGTGGCGCACCTTGGGGACCGGCATTTCCTTCCTGGGGGAACGCGATGAGGTAGCGGTCCGGCAGCGAGCGGGGGATATGCAATTCAAGTGAGCGCTTCTTCTTGATGCGCCCGACGCCATGGCACGTCGGGCATTTCGAGGCCGCAATCCGGCCGTCACCGCCGCAGGAGGAACAAACGCCGACCTGCGCGAACGTGCCGAATGGGGTACGCACCGCTTGCCGCACCCTCCCCTGTCCGCGGCACGCGGGACATTCGGTCATCCTCCCGTCCTTCGCTCCCGTCGCACCGCAATCCGTGCATGGGTCAAACGCTTCGTATTCGTACACTTTCCGCTTCCCGATATCCTTACGGTCCACGTTGACCCGGAGATGGAGGTCCTCCCCTTTTTCTGGTCGAGTACGCGCACCCGAACCTCCGAATCCGTTGAACATATCGAAAATGCTGTCGAATCCCCCACCCCCGAAATCGAAGTCATGGAACCCTGCGCCCCCACTGAAGCCTTGCTGCGGTCCGGCATGGCCGAACGTATCATACTGCTGGCGTTTGTTTTGGTCACTCAAAATCTGGTAGGCCTCGTTGACCTCCTTGAACTTCGATTCGTTACCGCCTTTCTTGTCGGGATGGTACTGGTGCGCGAGTTTGCGGTATGCCTTCTTGATGTCGTCCTGCGTGGCATTCCGGTTCACGCCCAATACATGGTATGGATCCATGTGAGGTGTATGGGACACGACGGAGAATTCTTGGTCACAGGACCAGCTTCTCCGCCTTCACGTCCCGTTCTTCAATGCAGACGAACTTAGTCAACCGGAGAACGATCAGCAATCCGTGGCCCAGCCAGATCGCGACCTCCTTGAGCACGAAGCTCACCGACCATAGCGCAAGGAACACGGCGAATGCGAGGAATGGCGGCACGACGCCCTGGTACGGCCCGAGCCAATCCTGCACCGCGGTATCGACGTACTCTGCCACATCACGACGGAACTGCGCCTGCAATGCCGGAGGGAGTTCCGCGAGCTGCTGCTCCACGATCGGTGCATCGTATGCGCTTTCCAACGCACCCTGGACGCCCCGCGTGACCGCCCCCAGGTCCGCCGCACGATTCGCAGGGATGAGGTAGAAGCCAACCGATACCATCAGGAACGCACCCAGGAGGATCAGCTTCACTCCGCGCCCTAGCGTCGCGGTGATGCGGACCTTCCGCCGGTCGACGAGGTCATCGCCGATGCGGCGCGCCGCCTCGTGCCACAGGAGGACGAAGAGCGGGAGCGCGGATACGTACCAAATGTCCGGCGGCCAGAAGATAATGAAGGTCGCCCACGAGGCGAGGATGATCGCCCACCGGTCCCAACGCGACGTAAGGAGCGAGAACGCGAGGCCGGTCACCGCCGCCAACACGCACAGCGCGATCGCGGGGCGGATCATGGCCATGACGTCAGAGAACGGATGCGGACCCACGAGCCACTCATGCGTCGCCCACCACGTCAACGTCGCGATGACCACGGCGGTGAGAACGGTGCCGATGCGCTTGAAGTCCATGGCAATATCGTACCACGCCGCCTACTCCTTCGTCCCCTCCTCCTTCTTTTCCTTCGCCTCTTGCGTGCCCTCGGGCTGCTGCTGTGCTTGGTACATGGCCGCGCCGATCTTCTGCGCCGCCTGCGCGAGCGTGTCCGCTTCGGCCTTGATCTTGCCGATGTCGGATCCCTTCAACGCCTCTTTGACGATATCGGCCTGCTTCTGCAGTGCTTCCGCATCCTCTGCCTTGATCTTCTCCTTGTTGTCGTGCAGGAGCTTCTCCGTCGAGTAGACCAGTGTCTCGGCAGCTACCTTCGCATCGACCTCCTCTTTGTGTTTCGCATCTTCCGTGGCGAAGCGCGCTGCTTCCTGCACCATGCGCTCCTTCTCTTCCTTGGAGATGCCGGACGAGCCTTCGATGCGGATCGACTGCTCCTTCCCGGTCCCTTTGTCCTTCGCCTTCACATGAAGGATGCCGTTGGCATCGATGTCGAATGTGACTTCGATCTGCGGGATGCCCCGCGGCGCAGGTGGAATGCCATCCAGGATGAACTTGCCAAGGGACTTGTTGTCCTTCGAGAATTGCCGTTCTCCCTGGGTCACATGGATCTCGACCGACGGCTGATTGTCCGCTGCGGTCGAGAACGTCTGCGATTTGCTGGTCGGTACGGTGGTGTTCTTCTCGATCATCGGCGTCGCGACCCCTCCGAGCGTCTCGATGCCCAGCGTCAGCGGCGTCACATCCAGCAGCAGCACATCGCGGACATCGCCGGCCATGATACCGCCTTGGATCGCGGCACCGATCGCGACCACCTCGTCCGGATTGATGTCGCGGTGCGGATCCTTGCCGAACAGCTGCTTGACCGCCTCGACGATTGCCGGCATGCGCGTCTGTCCACCGACAAGGATCACCTCGTCGACATCCGACAATGCCATGTCCGCATCTTTCACCGCCTGGCGGGTCAGTTCGATCGAACGGTCGATGAAGTCCTTCGCGAGGGATTCCAGTTTCGCCCGCGTGAAGGTGAGTGCGAAGTGCTTGGGACCGCTGGCATCTGCCGTCAGGAACGGGATGTTCACTTCGGTCGATGCGACCGACGACAGTTCATGTTTCGCCTTCTCCGCGGCATCCTTGAGCCGCTGGAGCGCGAGCTGGTCCGTGGTGACATCGACGCCCTGCTCCCTTTTGAACTCCGCGACGAAGTGGTCGATGATCGCCTGGTCGAGGTCGTCCCCGCCCAAGTGCGTGTCGCCGCCGGTCGCCTTCACTTCGATGGTGTCGGCGGAGACGTCGAGCACGGACACGTCGAACGTGCCGCCACCGAAGTCATAGACCACGATCTGCTCATCCTTCTTCTTGTTGAACCCGTATGCCAGAGCTGCGGCAGTCGGCTCATTGATGACGCGCTTCACCGTCAGGCCGGCGATCTCGCCGGCATCCTTCGTCGCTTGGCGCTGCGAATCGTCGAAGTATGCCGGGACCGTGATGATGGCCTCGGTGATCTTCTCGCCGAGCTTCGCTTCCGCGTCCGCCTTCAGCTTCCCGAGCACCATGGCCGAGATCTCCGCAGGCTTGAATTTCTTGCCGCCCATCTCAAGCTCGACGGAACCGCCGGATCCCTCGCGGATCGCGAACGGCATCAATTTCTGGTCGCGCTGCACCTCCGCGTCCGCAAACCGCCGGCCAATGAGCCGTTTCGTCGAGTAGACAGTATTGGTCGGGTTCGTGACCGCTTGCCGCTTTGCCGTAACGCCGACATACCGCTCACCATTCTTCCCGACGGCGACGATCGATGGCGTGGTGCGCATGCCTTCGGCGTTCTCAAGCACGCGCGGCTGGCCGCCTTCGACGACCGCCATCGCCGAGTTCGTGGTTCCGAGGTCGATACCGAGTATTTTTGTCATAGGTTGTATTGTTATTCGTCCCTCATTTCCGAAGCGGAGTTCGCTCCGCCCCGGGCAGAGGGACCAACGGTTACCTTACTTCGATCTCAACGGGTTTGACCTGCTTCGCTTCGGTCTTCGGAAGCACGACCTTCAGCACGCCGTGCTCGAACGATGCCTTGGCGTCGCCTTCCTTGACCGATACCGGGAGCGCGAGCATGCGGACGAAGTGTCCGCGGCGGATCTCGCGGCGGAAGTACTCTTTGCCCTTCTCCTCCTGCTCGGCGGACATCCCGCCCTCGACCTTCAAAACGCCATCCTCGACCGTGACCTTGATATCCTTCGGCTCGACTTTCGGGACCTGGAGCTCGACGACGAGCTCCGTGTCCGTCTGGTACACGTCCATGGCAGGCTCGAGCGATCGCTTCACGGCCGGGATGAAGCCGAACGACGGGAGCTCCTCGTCGAAGAAGCGCTCGATCTCGTGGAACGGATCATACTTTCGAATCGGCATGGTTGATACGATGGTCGCTCTTCCCGTCCAACGTCCCGATGGGCCGCAGGCAGAGAAGATGGACCGATGAGGGGTTATTGGTACACGATGACACGGGCGGGTCGGATCACTCGATCATGCAATGCATATCCTGCACGGATCTCTTCCTTCACGTGGTGGCTCGGTCCGCCATCGACCGTCGATACGACTTCCATGGATGCGGGATCCAATGGCTTCCCGGTGGTCTCCAGTCGACGGATGCTGAAATTTTCGAGCGTCGAGAGGAACCGCGAACACACCTGCTCGAGCCCGGTGAACCATGGATCGGATCGGATCGCCTCCGGGGCTGCCGCAATAGCGCGGTCGACGAGATCGAGTGCATCGAGAAACTCGGTGAGCAGCCCAACCTGACCGAACTTCACCACGTCCTCCATCTGACGCTCCGCCGCTTTGCGGTAGTTGTCGAAATCCGCAGCAAGGCGGAGGTGCTGCTCCTGGGAAACGGTGTCTGATTCAGTTTTCTTGTGTTTGTCGTGCATGTTATGCGATACGATTCGCTGCTTGCGCAGCGTAGGTGATGAGACCGATGTTCTTCCGATAATCCATGCGCATCGGACCCACCAAGGTCAACGTTCCTTCATGGCCACGAGGCAACCGGTAACGGGCGCATACCAGCGATTCGTCCTTGATGCGCTCGTCGGGGGTTTCGGTGCCGATCAAGACCTTCACCTCTGAGTCTCCATGCCCCCAGAGGTTTCGGAACATGCGATCTGCCATCGCATCGAACTGGTCGAAGAATTCAGTGAGCCCCGCCATGCGTTCGAATTCACGGAACTCCGGGAATGCCATGAGATTCGAGAGGCCGGTCTTGTATGCCTCCGGATGTCGGGACATGTTGACCATCACCAAGGATCCGGAAAGATTGCCGATGAGGCGGGCAAGGGTCTTATTGATCGCTTCGGGATCCTCTAGATCAGTCTCGGCCAGTGCCTCATCGATGCGTCGCCGGTGCGGGTGGCTGATATTCACTCCCTCACGTGCCACGAGATCATTCACGTAGAGCCGATACGCCCGAGGGGTCGGGACTCGACCGCCGGAGGTGTGCAGCTGCTCGAGAAATCCCATATCCTCGAGCTCGGCCATCTCGTTGCGGATCGTTGCCGATCGGACATCGAAATACCCACTGAGGGCGATCGCCTTGCTTGAAACGGGTTCCGCGGTGCGGATGTATTCCTCGATCACCTTCGTGACCAGCTGGAGTTGGCGTGGGGTTGGCAGTGCTCGCATGACAGTGCCAGTGTATGAAAATGGCACTCAACGGTCAAGAGTGCCAAATATCCACAGGCGCATTGACAAGTTGTTATGTGCATTGTAGTATAACTCTGGAGGTCCCCATGGGCACGCCGCTCATTCCCAAGCTGTTCGTCCAGCACGTCGCCGGCGGTCTGCCGCACCTGGCCGAGCGACTCTGGAACGCGCCGCACCCGCGGCTCTGGGATCGTACTCCCGCGGAGCTGTGGAACGACGCGGGTGTGCCCCCGTTCAGGCAGATCGCCTATCGGGAGCGCATCCTGACCGTGCTCGCGCCCTGCAAGCCCGATCCCCTGCTCGAGGGCAGAACAGCCCGTTCTTCGAGACCCATCGTGCGGCCCGAGGCTCCGGACGAGAGCATCCGGCCCGGGAACGGGAAGTCGGCCACGGAGATCTCCCGATCGGATTGGGAGACCCTCTTCGGCATCGATCCCGCGTACTAGGGCTCACGGCCTTGGACTAGTAGTCCGAGGCCGTCTTTTTTATTTCGAATCCGGCGAATCGTCATGCTATACTGGATACGCATGCTGAAACGGATCTCGAAGATCTGGTGTTCGCTGGGTCCCGGACTCATCACCGGCGCGGCCGATGACGATGGTTCGGGGATTTTGACCTATTCGATTGCGGGAGCCCGATTCGGTCCCGCGAACCTGTGGATCCTTTTCTATATCCTGCCGTTCATGATTGCCATCCAGGAGATGTGCGCCCGCATTGGCGCGCTCTCTGGATGCGGTCTCGCGGGTAATATCAAGCGATACTATCCCGTATGGCTACTTGTTCCCGCGGCGCTCGCGCTCATTATCGCGAACGTATTCGGCATCGGCGCTGACATCTACGGAATGGCCGGGGCGATGAACCTGCTGTTCCCGCTGGATGTCCGCGTCATGGCGGTCATCATGTCTGCGGTCATTATTGTCATGGTGATCACTCTCCGGTATCGGCAAATCGAGTCCATCTTCAAGTGGCTTGCGATGTCGTTGGGCGTCTACGTTGTTGCCCTGGTCGTCGTGCAACCTGATTGGATGTCGTTGCTCTGGCACACGCTCATCCCCACGATCCGACCCGACCGCAATCTTCTTCTTGTGTCCTTCGCCATGTTGGGCACGACCATTTCTCCTTATCTCTTCTTCTGGCAGGCATCGCAGGAAGCCGAGGACATCCGCCAGGATCGTCCGCAATTGCGGATCTGCAAATACCGCACGGTGCATCGTGGCGTCCTTGCCAACGTTGATTGGGACACCCGCATCGGCATGATAGTGTCGAACATCGTCGCGTTCGGCATCATCGGCCTAACCGCGACCGTGCTCTACAGCAACGGTGTCCGCGATGTCGTCACGCTCCGTGACGCCGCTGAGGCATTACGACCGCTCGCGGGTCAGTATGCGTTCATCCTATTCGCCGCTGGGCTCATCGGTTCCGGCCTGTTGGCGATCCCCATCCTGGCCGGCTCCGCTGCCTACGTCGTTGCGGAGCTGATGGGATGGACGGCATCTTTGGACAAGCCGTTCAACCGCGCCCGACAGTTCTACCTCGTCATGGTTGCTGCCGTCGCATTCGGCATGATACTTCCCTTCTTCGGCGTCACTCCGGTGCAGGCACTGTATTGGGCCGCCATTGTGAACGGATTGGTCGCACCGCCTCTGATCATGCTCATCATCCATATGTCGAACAACCCGGCGATCGTCGGTCCGCATCGGAGCCGCGGCATCGTCCATTTCCTTGGCATCGCGACCGTGTTCTTCTTGTTAACTGGCGCGATTTATGTGATAATTTCTTAGATGCCATGCCGATACAGCTCTACAATTCCCTGTCTCGGGCCGTCGAGCCGTTCATCCCGCGGGACGACAAGAAGGTGAACATGTTCGTGTGCGGTCCGACCGTCTACGACTACATCCACCTGGGAAACGCGCGCACGTTCGCTGTGTTTGATTTTCTTGTGCGCTGGCTGCGTCATCGCGAATACAACGTCACCTACCTGCAGAACATCACCGACATCGATGACCATATCCTGCGGAAGGCGGCGGATCTCCGGGTGCCCTGGAAGGACATCGCGGACCAGTACACCGCAGCATACCTCGATGACATAAAGGCGCTCGGGTGCAACGAGGTGACCACGTATGCCCGCGCGACGGACTACATCCCCCAGGTGATCGCTCAGGTGAAGACGCTCATCACGAAGGGAAACGCGTACCGCATCGAGGGTGATGGATGGTATTTCGATCTCTCGACATTCCCCGACTATGGCAAGTTATCCGGACGCACCGCAGCACTCGCCGAAGATGCTGTCTCTCGGATCGATGATTCGTCGAAGAAGCGTAACACGGGCGATTTCTGTGTATGGAAATTCAGCAAACCAGGAGAACCCTCGTGGGAGGATGCCGAGCTCGGCGCCGGTCGCCCCGGGTGGCACATCGAAGACACGGCGATCACCGAGGCGGTGTTCGGACCGCAGTACGATCTGCATGGCGGCGGCATCGATCTGAAATTCCCCCATCACGAGGCGGAGATCGCCCAACAGGAGGCCGCATCAGGCAAGGTGCCCTTCGTGAGGCATTGGATGCACGTCGGATTTCTCGAGATCTCATCGCGGAAGATGTCTAAGTCTGTCGGCAACATCGACAGGCTGCGGGACGTCCTCACACGATATCCGGTTGAAGCGGTCCGCTTTTTTCTCCTGTCAGGCCACTACCGTGCGCCGCTCGACTACTCACCGCAATCCATGGATGCGGCCGCCGCGGCAGTGCAGAGAATCAGTGAGGTGCTCGCCAAGCTAGCCCACATGCCGGAATCGGATAGTACGGTTGATCTGGTTCCCCAGATCGATGCGGCCGAAACAGCAATTTTTGAGGCGCTCGATGACGATCTGAACGTCCCCGTGGCGATTGCCACGTTCTTCGCCTTGATCAGTCAGGTGAACAGGATGATACCGGGAGGGTTGAGCGATGCATCCCGTCGTCACCTGAACCGGTTCTTCACCCAGATGGGCGCCTGCTTCGGCTTCATCCCGGCGCGTGAGGAGGCGGTCCCGCCCGACGTACGCATGCTCCTCGATCAGCGCCAGGTCGCCCGGGAGGCGAAGGACTATAAGGCAAGCGACCAAATCCGCGACCAACTCGCGCAGATGGGATATACCGTGGACGACACCACGTATGGGCCGTTAGTAAAGCGGCGTTAGGTGCCGTTTCGGAATCCACACCCCATCCACCCCATCATTTGCCCCGGGAGGTTCCTTCTTGGATAATGAGCCCGACATGCCCGCCATCCCCTCCGAGAAGCTCCCCCCGCAGAATCTTGACGCCGAGCGGTCCTTATTAGGCGCCATTCTCTCCGACCGTGAGACCATCAGCCGCGTCATCGACACCGTGGCGCCAGCCGATTTCTATCTGCGCAGCCACCAACTGATCTACGAGGCCGCCTTCAACCTCTTCGAGAAGCGGGAGAACGTGGACATCCTGTCCCTCGCCGGGCGGCTTGCCGACAAGGGCAAGCTCGATGAGATCGGCGGTACGACCTACCTGACGACGCTCGCCAATGCCGTTCCGACGTCGGTCCACGCCCAGACGTATGCGCGAATCGTCCAGCGCAAGAAGACCCTGCGGGATTTGGTGGATACCGCGCATCACATTCTCGCGCTCGGGCACCGAGAAGATGAGGATGTTGATTCCCTCCTCGAGGAGGCCGAGCAACAGCTCTTCTCCGTCACCCAGAAGACCGTCGGGAAGACCTTCGGATTGCTCGCTGGTGAGCTCGATGTCGCCATGGAGCGCATCCAGACGCAGGATGAAGGGGCGCTGCGCGGCATCGCCTCCCACCATACCAAGCTCGACCAGACGCTCGGCGGATTCCAGCGCTCTGACCTGATCATCCTCGCGGCACGACCCTCCGTTGGAAAGACGGCGTTCGCCATCGACATCGCGCGGCGCGTGGCCGAGTCGAACATCCCGGTCGGCATCTTCTCGTTGGAAATGAGCTTGGATCAGGTCGTGGATCGTCTGATCGCGGCCAAGGCGCGAACATCCCTGTGGCGCCTGCGCACCGGCAAACTCTCGCATGAGGGCGAGCACAACGATTTCCTCCGCATCACGAACGCCATCACCGAACTCCGGGAGATGCCGATCTACATCGATGACACGCCCGGGCTCAACGTCCTGCAGATGCGTGCCATGGCTCGGCGCCTGAAGTCGGAGCACGGCTTGGGCCTCTTGGTCGTCGACTATCTCCAACTCATGTCCGCCCGCCGCAACTACGACAGCCTCGTGACCCAAGTCACGGAGATTTCACGCGGATTGAAGGCATTGGCGAAGGAGCTCGGTATCCCGGTGATTGCTATCTCCCAACTGTCTCGCGCGATCGAGTCACGCGAAGGCAATCGCCCTCGCCTTTCCGACCTCCGCGATTCCGGCTCCATCGAGCAGGACGCTGATGTTGTCATGTTCATCCACCGCGATGATAAGATCAATTTCCAGCGGGCGCAGAGCGAAGGCAAACTGAACCAAGCGCAACTCGTCATCGCCAAGCATCGCAACGGTCCAACCGGTGAGATCGACTTCCACATCAACCCTGAGAACCTGGAGTTCAGCGAGGTGGACACCGTACACACCGACGCGGACTTCCTGTAACCCATGGACCCTGCGTTCAAAGCAATCGCCAAACTGTTCGAGCGTTTGCCCGGCATTGGGCCGCGGGCGGCGTCCCGTATGGTGCTGGCGCTATTGGATCGTCCGCAGGCCGAGCTCGACGAGCTGGGCACCGCGATCTGCGAGCTGAAGAACCGCGTGCGTCAGTGCCACCAGTGCCACAATCTCTCCGACGACAGTTTGTGCGTCGTCTGTCGTGACTCCCGGCGGACCGCGCAGAGCATCATGGTGGTGGAAAAGGTGACCGACCTGGAGTCGGTAGAGCGAGCCGGCATCTGGAAGGGTGTGTACCACGTTCTCGGCGGCGCGATCTCCCCCGTCGACGGCATCAATCCCGAGCAGCTCCGCATCCGCGAGCTCGCGGGCCGCGCCGATCAATTGCTCCAGGAGGTCGGGTCAGTCGAGATCGTTTTGGCGACCAACCCCACGGCATCGGGCGAGATGACGGCGATGTACATCCGGGACCTGTTCTCCGGCATGCGGGGAGTCCGCATCACCCGCCTCGGACGCGGGCTCGCGACCGGGACGCATCTGGAATACGCGGATGAGATCACGCTGAGGCACGCGCTGGAGAGCAGGAAATAGAAACGACCCCTCAGGGGGTACCTGAGGGGCTCGTGACCAGCTGCGTGATGCTGGTGATGTGGAGACTCTTGACGATGTCGTCGTGCTGCGTGAACAGCTCACCGACCCAGTGGGTCGTCGTCCTGCCCTTGCCCCACTTCGGATTCGTCTCCGCATCGCAGAGCTCTTCGGCGAGCAGCCTCTTGAGCTCGATGAGCCCGAGGGCGTCTCGAAGCGGGAAGTCCAGCGTGTAGATCCCCTCGTGGGGTTTGTCACGCCACGACGGGAATATGTCTCCCGTGGGCTCACGAAGCGTGTATGCCACGAAGTACACGAAGTACATGGATACCTCCGGCACATAATATACCACGTAACTAGTGATTAGTCAATACCCGGTGCCCGGGGTATTTACTTCACGGCGATCTTGTCGATCTTCACCTGCGTGAAGGGCTGCCGATGACCCTTCTTCTTGTGGTAGCGGGTCTTGTTCTTGTATCGGAAGACCATCTTCTTGGCGCCCTTGCCGTCAGCGACGACGGACGCCTGCACGGTCGCGCCGGTGACCAGCGGGCAGCCGATCGCCGGCGCTCCGTCCCCGGCGACCAGCAATACCTGGTCGAAGGTGACCGATGCGCCGTCGTGGTCAAGCTTTTCGATGCTCAACACATCGCCCTCTTCGACGATGTACTGCTTGCCTCCGGTTTTGATGACTGCGAACGTCATGGCTTGAAATGCTGGGAAATACTAGCAGAAACGGGGATTCCTGTCAATTTTGGTAGCCTCGACGGGATTTGAACCCGTGTTCCATGGCTGAGAACCATGTGTCCTGGACCAGGCTAGACGACGAGGCCGTTCGGAGCTGTATGATACACCATTTCTTCATCCGAGGCAAGAAAGGGAGCGCCGTCGGAACGGCGCTCAATGGACGTGTGGCACGTAGTTCTTGACCAGGCGCCGTGCGATGCGCTCGAGCCACTCCAGATCCGCCGCCTTGAGGTCGCCGGTGCCGGAAGGGCTCGGCGTGAGCGGGTTGTATCGGAAGCGGTTGCTTATGAAGAGCAGCTCCCCGCACGTGAACCGATCGGCAGGCAGGTCAATGAGCAGCTGCAAGAGGCGCTGTGCACGCTCCTGCATATCCGACATGATTCCCTCCTTCGTTCGCTACTTCTTCAGCCAACGCGCGCCCTGGCGGACCAAGAGCGTGCCGGCGTTCTGCGGCTCGGCCATGATCTCCTTCACGATCCGCTCCATACGCATGCTCTGGCTTCCCTTCACGAGCACCACGTCGCCGGAGCGAAGGATTCGCTGCACGACCGGAGCCGCCAAAGCGGAATCCTCGAACCAATGGATACGTTCGGCGCCCAACTGGTTGCTGGCCGCCTCCGCCATCAGCCGCCCGCCATCGCCCACGCAGACCAATTGCGAGGCGATCGCGGCGGCCATGGTGCCGGCTTCCTGGTGCGCCTTCGGTGCATGTTCGCCGAGCTCCTTCATGTCCCCCAGGATGATCACCTTCCGACCGGGGATGTCGCGCACCGCATCGAGCGCGAGGTGCACCGCTGCCGGAGAGGAGTTGTACGTGTCGTCGATGATCGTGGTGTCCTTGATCCCGGAGAGGACGCGGAGCCGCCCGGGCGGGAGCGTCATCCGCGAGAGCGCTTCGGCTGCTTGCGCGAGCCCGACCCCGAAATATTGACCGACAGCGACTGCAGCAGCGGATGCCAGAGCCGCGCCCTTGCCGATCGTGCCACGGATACGGATGGGCATCGTCGCATGGTCGGTAAGGTTGAACCGGATGCCGCCCGCATCGGCGACGAAATCCTCGACATGCACGCGAGCACCAGGTCCGAATCCGAAGGTCGTGACCGCCGCATTCGATCGTGAGCGCATTTCGAGCACCGTCAGGTCGTCCGCATTCAATATCACGAGGCCGCCCGGCGGCACCGCCTTCACCAGCGCCGATTTCTCGTCGGCGAGATGTTGTGGGGATGCGAAGAATTCAACATGGACCGGAATCTCCCCGATTCGGGTAACCACCGCGACCGTCGGCGGCACAAGCGCGCACATGCGCTCGATGTCGCCGGGACGGTCAGCACCGTATTCAAGCACTAACACGTCGGGATACGTTGAACGCGGTCGAAGCCATCCCACAAGCCCTCGGGCGACGACGCTCAGCCAGAAGAATGGCGAGCCGCCAGATCGGTAGTAACGATCGGCAACATCCGCAATGATGGTCGCCGGCATGCCCAATTCAGTATTCAAATTCCCGCCAGTCGCACGGACCCTGCGCCCAGACGCGAGGACGGCAGCGATCGCTTCCTTGGTCGTGGTCTTGCCGGCGCTGCCGGTGATGCCGACGATCACCGGCTTATACCGCCACAGGTAGAGGCGGGAAAGGATTGATAGGATGCCAATGAGTATCCGGATCATCGCGTAGGTGAGACGTTCAAATAGTTCAAGAGGAAGACTGCCATGTCATGGAACGCGGGCGTCAGCGAGTCAGCGGCGAAGGTGACGCCCTGCGGCCGCTCCAGCTTGATGAGGATCGTGAACTGCGGATTGGACGCGGGCGCGAACCCGACGAAGCTGTGGTTGTACTCCTTCTCGAGGTATCCCCCTTCCGGGCTCGCGATCTGCGCCGTTCCGGTCTTCCCAGCGACATCGTACCGCGCGATGCGTGCCTTGTCGAAACCCTTGTCCACCACAGAAACCAGCATGTCGCGCAGCTGGTGCGCGACCTTCTCGGTGAACGGCGTCCCGAGCACCTCCGGATCGGTCCGCTTTTCCGCCCCCCGGTCATCACGCACCGAAGCGACGATGTACGGACGCATGAGGCGGCCGCCGTTAGCGATCGCGGAGTACGCCGTGATCAGTTGGATCGGCGTCGTCGTGATGCCCTGGCCGAACGACGCCGTCATGTAGTTGATACGGCGACCGGTGCGGAGGTTGTCCAGATTCCCCGGCGCGTCGCCCGGCAGATCGATCCCGCTGATGAGGCCGAACCCCATGTCCTCGACCCCGCGAAGGAAGACGTCCTGCGAGAGGAGCGACTGCACGTACATCGTCCCCGCGTTGATGCTCTTCTCAAGCACCTGGGTCATGGTCACCCGGCCGAAGTGCTGCTCGTTGAAGTTCTTGATGGTGTAGCCGTCCACCACGATGTCACGGTCGTCGACGAACGTCGTGTCTGGACTGATGACCTCTTCGCTCAGGCCGATCGCCATCGTCACCGGTTTGAAGGACGACCCCGGCTCGAACGGGGTCAACGCGCTGTTGCGGTATGCCTCCCCCGGAAAGCTGCCGTACGAATCGGGAGTGAACGTCGGCGTGTCCGCGAGCGCCATGAGCCGCCCGGTCTGGGGATCCTGGACGATGATCGTGCCCGATACCGCATGGAACCGCTCGATCAGGCCGGCGAGCATCTGCTCGGCGTACCCCTGGATGTTCCGATCCAGGGTCAGGACCACATCGTGCGGTGTGGGCGTCTGGCCGGCATCGCTGACACCGATCAGCGCCGCGAGGTTGCCCAGGAATCCCCACTGGTGCGACTCGTCGTCCTGACCAGAGAGCATCCCCTCGAGCTGCTCCTCGACGCCGTACTGTCCGCTCCTCCCCGTCTCCGTGTGCCCGTAGAAACCGATCACATCTGCCGCCAACTCGCCCGCGGGGTATGCGCGGTCGATCTCGGTCGGGAACTCGATGCCGTCGGGAAGGTTCGCTCGCCGGAGCTGCTCGATGACCGCGTCCGGAACCCGGCGTGCGACAATGCGGCGGCGACTGCCCGAGATCAACGCCTCGGCAACCTTCGCGGCATCGATCCCCAGCGCCTGGGACAGCACCGCGGTCACCCGGGAGCGTTGATCCTCAGGAACGGCATTGGGCGCGACCGTGACCGATGTGTATCGGCGGTTCGTCGCAACGACGTATTCCCGTCCCGTGCTCGCGTCGGAAATAAAAATATCGCCGCGAATGAGCGATGATTGCGCCCCGCCCGCTTGCACCGCGGCGGTCTGCGCGTATTCCTCATGGTGACGGATCGAAATATCGAAGAGGCGCCATCCGATGGCGCCGAAGATGCCCAGAACAATCGCCAAGGCAACGTAGAGGCGGAAAGAGGAGACGGGATGTTTGCGCATCGGCTACCGTGCCGCGACGGCGCCAGGCTCGACGAGGTAGACGACGGAACCGGCAGGGACCAGCCCCGCAGCGTCAGCGAGCTCCTGGAGGACGCTCCGATCGTCGAGTTCAGCGATATGTGCGGCTATCGTGTCACGGTCTTCGCGGAGCGCAGCCAGGCGTGCCGAGGCGTCACGGACCTCCCACGTCGCAGCGGCGAGCACGTTAACCTGCATGACATAGTAGAGCAGCAACAGGGCAGCCGCAACCGCCAGGACAGCGTTGGTCAGACCGAGCATCGTGAACGATACCGCCCGCGATGAGTGCGGGATGTAGGCGGTGCGGATGCGGTTCTTGCGGATGTTCGGGGTCATGGTTGCTTTTCGACGACTTTGAGCTTTGCTGATCGAGCGCGTGGGTTTGCTTGGACCTCGTCCCACGTCGGACGGATGGTGTCGCGGGTCACCCAGCGCACCGTTCTCTCCTTCGCTGCCTGCTTGAAGATCTCGCGTACGATCTTGTCCTCGGATCCCTGAAAGGCGATCACGACGAGGCGGCCACCAGGCTTCAGGACGCGGATCGCTGCGGTCACCCCACTGCTGACATTCCCCAATTCGTCGTTCACAGCGACCCGGAGTGCTTGGAACGTCTTGGTGGCGCAGTGGATGCGCTTGCGGCGATACCACGGGGGCACCGACGCTTCGATCGTTCGCACGAGGTCGCCGACCGTACGGAAGGGGGCAGTTCGTCGGGCGATCGCGATAGCCGCGGCGATCTGTCCGGCGAACTGCTCCTCCCCGTACTCGCGCAGAATGCGCTCGAGTTCGGCGGGTTCCGCTTCGTTGATGATCCGTCCGGCGGTGGATGCCGTCGCCTGCGGATTGAACCTCATGTCCAGCGGCTCATCGGGCTGGTTGAA
>DATEYD010000081.1:0-1003 GCA_035583445.1 Minisyncoccota bacterium | reverse complement strand
CCCCGCCGACCATAGATGGATCAATGGCCGCGGGCGAATGGTCCGATGCCGCCTCAGCTGACCTGGGCGCCATTCCGGGGAATGATTTCCAGGCATATCTCCTGATCAAGAACGATGCGAATTTCCTCTATGTAGCCTATGATGCGATCGGTGATACCTCGATGGATTTCGGCGATGAGGCTTCTGTGTCCTTCGACACTGACCACGATATCAGCGAGACCGTCGGAGGCGAAAGCGAGTTCTTCTGGGGTGCCGGAGCAAGCAACGGGCAGGAACACCTGGTGTTCGATGGAATGGGATGGACCACCGAAGACAGCCCATTCGATACGGGGCTGCCCAATCATGCGGGACTCGCTGGCGCCTACGGTTACGGGCCGAGTGACCTTAGTGTGCTTGACCACAGGATCTATGAGCTTCAGATTCCGCTTGCACTCTTGAATATCGCTCCGGCTGAGGTGATAGGCCTCTTGGGTGCGAGTGACCCGTCCCCTGGTGTGATGGACTCCAGCGTTGGCTACGATTGCTGGCCTCTTGCCCTCACGGGACCTCCTTCCTTGAGCGAGTATGGCGATCTGAGGATAGGCAGAGCGCCCAAGGCGGCCGACCTCGACTTGAACCCGCCTTCCCAATCCGCACGAACCGCTCCTTCATCGAGCATCGACTACACGATCACCGTGGAGAACCGCGGCACCGCCAACGACGTCTTCGATGTGCAGGCGATGTCCGCATGGATCATAGACCTGCTCGACTCGGGCGGCGTGAATCCCCTAGTGGACAACGATGCCGATATGATCCCAGACACAGGGAGCATCGCTCCGGGAGCGAACGTCCAGATCATCGCGCGGGTGAACACTCCGGCATCGGGCACATGCGACGATGCTCTGATCACCGGCACGTCTTCGAACGATCCGGCGACCTCGAGCACTGCCGTCGTGAGGACGTGCCTCACAGGAGCTGGCTTGAATCCACCTCATGCAGACTCCGGAGTCGACACGGATGTGCC
>DATEYD010000080.1:0-1435 GCA_035583445.1 Minisyncoccota bacterium | reverse complement strand
GCCTCCGCAAGCTTGAGCTGCGATCCGTCGTGCGGTGGCTTCGTCGCAAAGGCGCGCTGGTTCCCCTGCGGGAGATCCTCGGGGAGGTGGGGCACATCGATCAGCCGGTTGTGGCACAGGACGAACCCGTACTCGATGACGTTCTCCAGCTCCCGGACGTTCCCCGGAAAGTCGTGGCGCATGAGGATCTCCATCACCGCGGGTGTGACTCCGGTGATCTCCTTCCCCCGCTTCGCGCCGAAACGCCGGATGAAATGCTCGACCAGAAAGGGGATGTCCTCGCGCCGGTCCCTGAGGGGGGGGAGGGTCAGACGGACGACCGCCAGGCGGAAGTACAGGTCGTCCCGGAACTTCCCGTCGCTGACGAGCTCGGCCAGCTTCCGGTTGGTGGCCGCCACGATGCGCACGTTCGCCTGCACGGTCTTGGTCCCGCCGAGCGGCTCGTACTCGCGCTCCTGGAGCAACCGCAGAAGCTTGACCTGGGTCGACGGCGGCAGTTCGCTCACCTCGTCAAAAAATATCGTCCCCCCTTCCGCCCGCGCCATGCGCCCCGGCTTGTCGCGCTTGGCGTCGGTAAAAGCCCCCTGAAGGTACCCGAACAGCTCGGACTCGAACAGGTTGGCGGGAAGTGTCCCGCAGTTCACCACCACGTAGGGCTTCTTGCGCCGCGAGCTCAAGTTATGGACCGCACGGGCCAGCAGCTCTTTTCCCGAGCCGCTGGGCCCCTCGATGAGCACGGTCGAATCGCTCTCCGCGACATCCGGCATGATGGCGAAGATCTTGCGGAACGCCTTGCTCTTGCCGACCATGTCCTCGAACGTGTACTGATGCCGGATCTCGCGCCGGAGCTGCTCGAGTGCCGACAAATCGCGAAACGTTTCCACGGCCCCCAGCAGCGTCCCCCCGGCGTCGCGCAGCACGGCGGTGCTCAGGGTGATGGGAACGGAGCGGCCGTGGAAGTTTAAAATTTTCGCCGGATGGTCGGTGAGCTCACGCCCGCTTTCCATCGTCTGGCGCAGGGCGCACCTCTGCTCGCAGATGTCGGCGTGAAAGATCTCGGAGCACCGCTTCCCGATCGCCTCGGAGGCAGGCACGCCCGTGATGCGCTCGGCCGCGCGATTGAAGGACGTGATGCGCCATCGCTGGTCGACCGTGAAGACGCCGTCGGCGATCGAGTTCAATATCGTTTCAAGAAACTGCTTGTCCTTCACCGGATTCATCATCGATCAAATCCTACCACACGCATCCGCATGAAACAACACCGATCCAACGATTGAAACAATCGGTTGAAATAGTTAAACTTCAACAAAATTACAGGCGAACCTCGGATGGACCCTGCAAATATTCTCCAAACTGTGATCCAATTGTGAAACGTGTCTGTTTCATGATTCCGTCGTACGATATCGGGTCGTATTTCAAACCAGACATGAAAAAA
>DATEYD010000079.1:0-3210 GCA_035583445.1 Minisyncoccota bacterium | reverse complement strand
CAGGTCCCTGACGAGCGCCTTTCGCCTCCTGCCGATCTCGACGAAGCCGTCTCTCATCTGCGAGACGGCAGCGACGGCCCTCTTCTTGCCCACCAGGTCCTCGAGGTCCTTGCCCGTCAGCGAGGTCGATTTTCCGTCGCTCAGGACGGAGAACCGAGCGCTGCGGAGCGTCTTCCAAGCCTCCTCCGCCACCCTGAGCCCCTCAGGGGTGACGACATAGACGCTCATCTTGCGCTCGTGCCCCTGCACCCGTCCCCTGACCTCCTCCACCAAGCCGTCCTTTATCAGTCCCTTCACCGCGCGCGGCACATGCGTGCGCGATATGCCGACCGCAGCAGCTATGCCTGCCTGTGTGATGTCCGGAGGATGCTCCTCGGGGGGCACATCGGCCGCGAATCTGGATATGTGAAGAATCACCCTGTCGTTGACGCTCAGCTGGCCAGGTTCTCCCATCGCTTCGCGAAATGCCCCTGTGCTTATATAATCGTACTGCTGCGACGACCTTCGAATCTGCCTTGCCAGGGCATCTCTGACACCAGATGATAAGCACGGCTGGTAATTGGTAATGACCGCAACACGTTTAAATACGCACGTCGGCGTTTTTGACACATCAGTCGAGAGTGGTCTTTCTCTCCCCCGGAGGAAGCGATTATGAGTTTCGAACTACGCAAGAGGAAGTCTTGGTCTAACGAAAGCGGTGTTTCCGAGATCATCGGCAACATTCTGATCCTGATGATAACCGTCGTCCTGTTCAGCAGCATCATGGCGTTCGTGAACCAGATGCCGGTGCCGGAGCTGCAGACGAAGGCCGATTTCGCCGCGGGCATATCGTTCACAGAATCCGGGACCGCGGCCAACCTGACCGTCACGCACATCGGCGGCGCGGCATTGCTGCCCAGGAACGTCGGTGTGCTGCTTGAGGTCGACGGCCAGCTTCGCGTGTATCAGATGGAGACGGATCCCGATTTCGAAGCCGACACATGGAACACAGGCGTTCAATGGACGAAATACCTTACTGGCATCACTCTTGCGAGTTCCGTCACAGTCACGGTCATAGACAACGAGAAGCACCAGGCAGTATGGACGAGCCAGGTCACGGGCGGCCTGGGGGGCAGCCCACCGACCATCCTTCAGAGATACCTCGACTCCAACCCATCAACCCCCACACCTGACCCGGTGAAGGAGGGGGACGACTTCTCGCTGTTCGTCAGGATAGTCGACCTCGACAACGATCTCGATGTCGACAGCGTGTATCTCGATGCGAGCAGCATCAGTGCCGGCGCGTCTCTTGCCCCCAGCGTGGAAGTGGACGGCTGGTACAGGTGGGACTTCGTCGACAAGGCGGAGGACGCGAACGCGACCGACGGCAAGCTCCTGATCATACACGCCTTCGATCTGGCTCACCACGAGACCATATCGAGCCATACCATCGATATCACCATCCTGCCGACGGACATCGACTGGTACGAGAGCGATTACACTTTCCCGCCCCTTGGCCCCAGCGGCCTGCCGAGCTACCTCAGCTGGCCTGACAACGGCAACCAGCAGGGGTACGGGGTATACGGTGAGCTGTTCACAAATGACACTGCGACCGGAGAGGCCGATGTCAGCGACAGCAGGGTCTTGTTCTACAAGGACGAGATGGTGTTCATACGGTTCGCGAGCATGGTCATGACGAACGTCCTCGGCCAGAACGACATGGTCGTCTACGATGTCAGGACCGGGATCGCCTACACCCCGTCATACGTCTCTTCGAGCACCTCGACCGACCCGTTCTACGCGTATCCGACGGGCGGCGGCGCGTACGTGTTCGAGTGCAAGTTCAACACAACCGGCCTGCCACCGGGTGCCTACACATGCAACTTCTTCCTATCGGACCAGCCCGCGATAGGGAGCAACGCCCTGAAGGCGGACGAGGCCGTGACGATCACCATCCTCCAGGAGGGCTCATCCATCGATGAGGCCTTCATACCCGTCGTGCAGCTCTACAAGGACAGCGCGCACACGATACCATGGGGGACTCAGAGCAGCCCGTATGCGGTCGCATCCAGCGACCGCTTCGTCGTGTATGCGACGCTGAAGGTCCTGAACGCCCAGGTCACTCCTCCGCACCCGACCATGACCGAGCTGAGGATCAAGGACAGCGCGGGCAACTCGATGGTGTACGGATCATCGCCCGCTGGGACAATGATCTCGAAGGTTTGGCAGTGGGCTAATGGCACCGGGGGCCTGCACTACTACTACAACTTCACGGTCAACCTGAGATTGAACAACGGTGACCAGTGGTCCGGAGGCACGAGCGCCTACGCCATGTGGATATCCAAGTTCAACGACACCAACGAGGGCTTCTACACCATGTCCAAGATGCTGTTCGTGACGGGTTCCAGTGGCAGGGCGGACATGTTCGTGGGCACTGCCGGCATGGCCTCTGGTAACAACAACTTCAACACGAGGGAGTACCTGTACTATGTACAGAACAACAACTTCTTCACATCCAAGCTGATGGCCTGGTCGGACAGCACGCCCAGCGCGTCGACCGACTACGCCTGCACCGCGCTTGCGGTAGGCGACATGGACGGCGACGGCGACAAGGACGCCGTCATGGGCCAGAAGATGAGCAACGCGCTGACCATGTACGAGAACACGCTGAACTCGTACGGCATCTGGCAGAGCGGGAGCACGCTCAGCAGGCCGGACGGAGCGACCTATCCGGTCATATGGCTCGCATTCGGCGACGTGACCGGCGACGGCCACGACGATTTCGCGTATGCCAACTCCAACAACCAGATCGTGATATACAACACGACCTACGGCTCGAGAGGCTGGATATACTACCCGTATACGGGCCTGGGCTGGGGCACCCCTGTGCAGAAGATAGCTCTTGAGGACATGACCGGCGACGGCAGGGCCGACCTTATCGTTCTCGGAGGCACGACCAGCGCCAAGATCTATATCTACGACCTCAAGTACGCCTACGATTCGAGCCTGTCTTCCCTGCGCGCGACGAACGAGCGCTTCAGCTATTTCCCGACCTTGGGAAGCGGATGGATATACGACTTCGACATCGAGGACATGAACAACGACGGTCGGATGGACATCCTGACGACTGGTGCGCACGCGCAGCGTTCCGGCGTCAACGTCAACTACTACACGCTGCAGACGGGCACCGAGACGAACCTCAACACGGCCGCACCGTACGACCCCCAGATG
>DATEYD010000078.1:0-2068 GCA_035583445.1 Minisyncoccota bacterium | reverse complement strand
GAGCGCGGCGATGACCGTCCTCGGCACGATCGGCTACCGCTTCGACGTCTGCATCGTGGCATTTTACCGCCCCGAGGGGATGTCCTACTTCCCGAGCTGGATGGAGATCGCGGTCAGTCTCGGGATCGTGGCGGGCGCCATGCTCGTGTTCATCTTCTTCGTCGAGAGGCTCAGGGTGTATCCGGAAGAGCAGGAAAGCGGGGAGGAGGGTGAGGAGGACCGCCCTTCGCCGGCTCCCGCCATCAATCCGGGCACGGTTCGGGCGCTTCTTCCCCTTTCGCTTGCGGCGCCCAGGTTCTACTCGATCGCCTTCGTCGGCGCCGCGGCCGCCGCGATCGGCATGATCTCCGGCAACGTGCTGCACGAGGACCGGTCCGTGCATACCCCCGTCTCGGTTTCGCGTACGATGGACGGCGTCGTCGGGCCGCCCACCCGCGTACACCTTCGCAACGTGCGCGTGTCGCAGAAAGACGTACCCGTTCCTGAAGGTTGGAAGCGCATGCCTTTGTTGATGATCAACGGCAACCGCGACGATCGGCTGGTCCTCTTCCCGCACGATCTCCACATCACGAAGTTCGGAGGGCCTCAATCCTGCGTCAAATGCCACCATAAGAACCTGCCCTTCGACGAGAATACGACGTGTGACAAGTGCCACCGCGACATGTACAACACTACGGACATCTTCCGCCACGACTCCCACGTGGTGAAACTCGGCGGCAACAAGGGGTGCATCCGCTGCCACCGGGACACGAACCAGGTGAAGGATCGAGCCACTGCGACGGCCTGTTCCAAGTGTCACGCGGAGGTGCCGTTGGAGGAAACCGTCGTCCACCCGAAGGAGGGGACGCAGAAGGGAGTCGCCGCCGGGTACCTGGACGCCATGCACGGCCTGTGCATCACATGTCACCGGGAGATGGTGCAAAAATCCCCGAAGGAGTACGGTCCCGATTTCGCGAGGTGCACAACATGCCATCGCGATTTCGATGCCATGCAGCTGCTCCGCATGGGGCCATACGTCGAGGAGGCGCGGGGGAAATGACCCGGCGTGCGGGTGGTGGGAAACGGAACGCGTACCGGGAGAGGGGGCCAGGAAGAGGATCGTGGACAGCGGGATGAACACCGAAGAGATACGCGCCTGGGTGCGGGCGGAGCTGTGGGACCAGGTCCCGGTCAGCATCAGCGTCATCGACCGTCAATTCCGGATCATCGAAGCCAACAGGACGTTCACCCAGACCTACGGGAGCTGGAAGGATCTCCCGTGCTACAGCGTCTACAAGGGAAGGACGGAGCACTGCGAACGATGTGCGGCGGACATGACGTTTTCCGACGGAGTGGTCCGGTACAGGGAGGAGAAGGGAGTTTTCCGTGACGGGCAGCAGACCTACTATGTCGTCCAGATGGTCCCGCTGGTGCGGCCCGACGGTACGATACCCTACATCATCGAGACCTCCACCGACATCACCGCTACCAAGAAACTCGAGCGGGAGAAGCGGGATGCCGAGAGGCTCGCGGCGGTCGGTCAGACGGTGGCCGGCCTGGCGCACGGCATCAAGAACGTGCTGATGGGGCTGGAAGGGGGGATGTACGTCGTTCGATCGGGCATGGAGAGGGGCGACGGCGAGCGCATCTTCAAAGGCTGGCAGATGCTCGAAGAGAACATCTCCCGGATCACGGCGTTCGTGAAGGGGTTCCTCGAGTTCGCCAAGGGGAAAACGCCGAAGGTCCAGCTGGTCGATCCCAACCGCATCGCAAGGAAGGTGGTGGAGCTGTTCCAGGACACGGCCAGGATCGCGGGCGTCGAGCTTCGGGCGGACCTCGAGGAGGGCATACCCTTTGCGTTGATGGACGAGGAGGGCGTGCACACGTGCCTGGTCAATCTGGTGTCCAATGCGCTGGATGCCTGCGAGATCAGCGACAAGGACAGCCATCACGTGACGATTTCCACGCTCGAGGCGGAGGGGTCACTGTTTTTCGAGGTCGCCGACGACGGCGCCGGCATGGACTACGAGATCAAGAAGAAGATCTTCACCACCTTCTTCAGCACCAAGGGGTCCGGCAAAGGCACGGG
>DATEYD010000077.1:0-1282 GCA_035583445.1 Minisyncoccota bacterium | reverse complement strand
ACCCACTCTGATTGAGCAGCATCCCTGTCACGAGCAAGGCGGCTGCGAAGAAGACCATCGCATCAAGAAGCGCGAGCTGCGCGGATGTGTCGCACCAGCGTCTACCAGACGAGTACCATCACCTCCACAACAGCAACCATGCCCATCGGGTCCAGGGCGTTCACAAACCCTGATGCGTATGCAGTGCGAAGGGCTCCCTCGGGCAAACCTCTCGTTGCGCTGCACAGCCACGCATGCTCAGGATGGTGCTCCGTAGCGCTTATGCAGAACTGACAATCCGAGTCTATCTCTGCAGCGACGGCGAACAGATCGAGGCCTGTTATGTGTTCGATGGACGGCGCATGTCCGATGGTTTCCGGAGGCGATATTTCCCTTAGCACCGCCGTGAGGAGCTCCTCCGCGAGGATGCCCAGCTCCTCATCCGCCCTCGCATCCATTGCATCATGCGCTGTCCACACACTGGCTGACACGATCACCGCGACCCCGACCATGACGAAAAGCAGCACTGTCAGGTCCTCGAAGAAGCCTCCTACTGCGGCGTCATCCCATGACATCGGCCCAGCCACCGCGATCCGTCACTAGAGCTGCTGGCGCTACATGTAGCTTACGAAAACTGCGACGGTAGATGAACTCCAGCAATCATCGTCTGGACCATGAAGCAGCGCCGAGGGCCGTCAAAGACGCTAGCGCCAGCGTCGATGCCTGAAATCGCCTGCCCGCACGAGTTCACCGAGGAGGAGGGACTGCAGCTCGAGATCGACTGCATGACATGCACCGGACCTCAGGACCTGCTCAACCGCAGATGCCTCATAGGCGCAGTGAACGTCATGGCGAACGGGTCGGTCCCCGACGCTGTGATCCTGAGACGGTTCATGCACAAGCGATACCGGTCCGACCAGATCCGCCTTATATCCATGACCGCAGCCGAGCTGGGCGTTCTGGGGAGGGCGCTTTCGTGCGCTGAGTCGCCGTCGGACAGGAGATGTCGGACATGCCCTGCCAGTCTGCCCAGGCTGCTCGTTGAACTCAAGCGGAATCTCGTCGAAGACCCCGCAGCGTATTTCCGGGAGCGAGACAGAACAGTCGCGGACGTGCGCGAGCACGCGCTGAACACGCGCTGCGAGGACGCGCGTAGCTGCATCGAACGGGCTCTGGCGACAAGCACGCTCCACAAAGGAGGTGCAGACCCGTGGGGGAAAGGACGCCACGTCCCCGAATAGTGTCCGAGCGCCAAGCTTTCGTCCAGCCAAAGGCCGTGCCAAAGAACGCAGGCGTCAGCTCT
>DATEYD010000076.1:0-2596 GCA_035583445.1 Minisyncoccota bacterium | reverse complement strand
TAGGCCTGGTCATAGAGGGTATCGACCGCGTCATCGTCCGCGCAGACTTGCCGGGCCAGGTTGGCGTCGCGATGGATGAAGGCATCGAGGCTGCGGCGGAGCATGCCGACGGCCTTGTCCTTCATCTGCGGCAGGTACACCAGGGGCCGGACCAGCGCTTCCTCGCCATGCAGGAGCACGATCTTGCCGATGCCCTCGGCGTAGTCGCCGATCCGCTCCAGGTCGCGGACGATGCTCAGCGTGGCGATGATCTCCCGCAGGTCCGACGCCACCGGCTGCTGCAACGCGATCAGATCGACGCACTTGTCCTCCAGGTCCCACCGCTGGCTGTTCACGCGGGCGTCATTGTCCACGATCTGCTGGGCCTGCCTCGCATCGAGCCTGCCCAGAGCGTCCACGGAGCGGTTGACCGCGTCGATCACCATCTCGCCCATGTGCAGGACGTCGCGTTCGAGCTCCTTCATCCGATTATGAAAACCTTCTCTGGTCATAGCCATCTCCAGTCATTTATGATTTACGATTCGTGTCTTGCGTTGTGTGCTAAATCATAGATCGTAATTCGTAAATCATGAATGCACTATCCAAACGATCCCCTAATATAATCTTCGGTGAGTTTTTCGCCAGGGTTCGTGAAAATCTTCTGCGTGTCGGCGAATTCGATGAGCCGGCCGAGGTACATCAGGGCGGTGTAGTCGGAACACCGCGCCGCCTGCTGCATGTTGTGCGTGACGATCACGAGCGCGTAGTCTTCCCGGAGAACCCGCAGCAGTTCCTCGATGCGCAACGTCGCGATGGGGTCGAGAGCGGAACAAGGCTCATCGAGCAGCACAATATCGGGCTTGAGGATGAGCACGCGGGCGATGCACAGACGCTGCTGCTGCTCCAGGGTGAGGGACTGTGCGTTGCGACTGAGCTTGTCCTTGAGGTCGTCCCAGAGTCCGACGTGCTCGAGGCCCTCCCGGATGGTCTGCATAATCTGGTCTTTGCGGCTGAGCATGTTGTGGATTCGCAGGCCGAACTTCAGGTTGTTGTAGATGGACTGCGAGAAGACGTTGGGCCGCTGAAAGACCATGCCGACTTTGCGGCGCAGGGCGATCAGGTCCGTGCCGGGATCGAGGATGTTCTGCCCGTCGATGAGGATCTGCCCCTGGAGGCGGGTGTTCTCGATCAGGTCGTTCATTCGGTTGAAGCAGCGCAGCAGCGTGGACTTGCCGCACCCGGACGGGCCGATGATCGCCGTGACGTTGCGGGCGGGAATCTCGACGTTCACGTCCGTCAGCGCCTGGAAGTCCCCGTAGTACAGGTTCAGGTCTTTGGTCTTGATCTTCGATTCCAGTTCCATAGTACCGATGTTTGATTTTTGATGGTTGATTTGAACAAACGGGCTGTCCTTCTTCCCAAATCAAGAATCAAACATCACACATCAACCATCATCCTTTCTTTGCTCTATCCAAATCTCCCCGTGATGTAATCATCGGTGCGTTTGTCCTTCGGTCGTGTGAAGAGGCCGGGCGTGGGGCCGATCTCGACCAGCTCGCCCATGAGAAAGAACGCGCACCGCTCGCTGACTCGCGAGGCCTGCTTGGTGTTGTTCGTCACGATAATCTGGGTGTACTCGACCTTCAATTGCTGCATGGCGTCCTCGACCTTGGCGGTGGAGATGGGGTCGAGTCCGGAGCAGGGTTCGTCGTAAAGGATGACCTCGGGCTCGACGGCGAGGGTCCTGGCGATGCAGAGGCGCTGCTGCTGGCCGCCGGAGAGACGCACGGCAGGCTCTCTGAGGCGGTCCTTGACCTCGTCCCAGAGATACGCCTTCTTCAGGGCCGCCTCCACGATGCCTGCGACCGTCTCCCGGCTGGTCGTGCCGTGCACCTTGGGGCCGTAGGCGACATTGTCGAAGATGCTGATCGGCAGCACCTGCGGCAGGGCGAAGATGATGCCGATTTTCTTGCGCAGCAGATTGTCGCGGATTCCTTTGATGCTTTGGCCGTCCAGAAGAATCTCACCCTGCTGGGAGTACGTGCGCACGAGGTAGTTGAGCCGGTTCAGGGCCCGCAGAAAGGTGGTCTTGCCGCTGTTGGCCGGCCCGATGACGCCGAGGATCTCATTGCGCGCGATCTCGATGTGGATGTTCTTCAAGACCTGCGACGAGCCGAACCAGCAGTTCAGATCGACCGTTTGGATGACTGGTTCGTTTGCCACGTTTACCACAGCCTCTTCTTTCGATAGTGAGCACGCAGGAAGATGCTGACGAGGTTCATCAGAAAGACCAGGGCGATGAGCGTCAGCGCCGTGGCGAAGCTCAGCTCCAGCGGGATGTTCGGCACCTGTGTCGCGATCACGTACAAGTGGTAGGGCAGGGCCATCGCCTGGTCGAAGACGGAGCGGGGCAATCGCGGCAGGTAGAAGGCGGCGACGGTGAACAGGATGGGGGCGGTTTCGCCGGCGG
The DNA here is from genome assembly GCA_035583445.1 of Minisyncoccota bacterium. Taxonomy (GTDB): domain Bacteria; phylum Patescibacteriota; class Minisyncoccia; order 2-02-FULL-40-12; family GWA2-44-9; genus JAGOPO01. The sequence continues at coordinate 147 of DATEYD010000076.1, read as the reverse complement.
CCCGGCTGAGGCTCAGCACCGTGCCGGTCAGGATGCCGGGGATCGCGTAGGGCAGCACGCAGTACCGCACGGTCTGCCATTTCGTCGCGCCTAGCGAGAAGCTGATCTCGCGGAAGGTAAAAGGCACGGATTCCAGCGCCTCCTTCG
>DATEYD010000075.1:0-1028 GCA_035583445.1 Minisyncoccota bacterium | reverse complement strand
GGACCCGGCTCTGTGCGCGACGGTGAGTGGTCCGCCCTGCATCTGTAGCCTCCAGGGCCTTCCATCGCCGACTGTTGGGCAGCCATTCGCCGATCCCGACCACGAGCAGCCCGACGAGGGCGGCCATCCTCGCACCGTGCCGTTCCCAGTTTCAAGACCGCTGACCGCCTTCGGAGGATATCCGATCGGCTGACGGTCCCGACCAATCGCCCCTGGTCAAGAATTGGCACTCGGTGGATGTCTTTTTCGATCAGGCATGCGCAGATCTCGTCCAGCGTGGCCTTGCGATCAAATGCGATCACCTCTCGGGTCATGATGCTCTCGACGGTCGTGCCGGCGGGAGTGGGACGGGTGACGCAGTGCAGCAGGTCCTTTTCTGTAACGATGCCCACGAGATACATGACTGCGTCGACCACGGGCAGGCCCGTAACGCGATACCTCGCGATCATGTCCATGGCGTCGTATAACGGGCTGCGCGGATGCACGGCGAGCAGGCCGTGTCTCATCACATCCTCTGCCAGCGCTCCGTTGCAGGCAACCGAAGCGGAGCCATCCTGCGCCGGACGGAACGCCTCCTTGTAGGCGCAAATCAGATCTCCGCGACTGATCATCCCTGCCAGCTTCTGCTGATAGAGAACGGGGGCGCGCCGAAAGTGGCTTTCGATCAGGCCTTCACATACAAGGGCGAGCCGGTCCTCAACATCGAAGCTGGTGACATCCCGCGTCATATAGTCTTCCACGAGGCCCGGCAGATACTGCGTGCCATCTATAAGCTTGAGGAGGTCCTTCTGGGACAACATGCCGCACAAACCCCCCTGGTCTGTCACGGCCAGTCCACTGATGCCCTTCTTCAGCAGAAGGGACACGGCTTTGGTAATAGACGCCTTTCTGTCGATGCTGATGACGCCGTACCGCATCACATCTTTGGCCTTCAGTTGTCCGATGTCGTCGCGACAGTCCCCCTGACAAACGCATGGACGGTCTTCACTCGCGCCGGTGGTTGCATGATCCATAGTTCCGCCCCCTAC
>DATEYD010000074.1:0-1184 GCA_035583445.1 Minisyncoccota bacterium | reverse complement strand
CACCGTCACCCGGCAGCACAATGGCGGCTCGACCCCGTACGCCTTCTACAACAAGACGAACAAGTCGTGGATCCGCGTCCTGGTCCCGCAGGGGTCGACCTTGCGCGGCGTGTCGGGCAACGCGCACCCGACCTACCATCCGCTCCTGGATTACACCGATCCGGAGGTGCGGGCGAAGCGTGACGCCGATCTCGTCTCGTTCGAGGCGACGATGCAGCGGGATGAGCGATGGGATGCGACCGTGTTCGAGGAATCAGGCAAAACCGCGTTCGGATTCTGGATGGAGGTGAAACCAGGAGAGACCGGGCAGGTGCAGATCGAATACGCCGTTCCGGCATCCGCATTCTCCAAGGACTACATGTTGTATGTGCAGCGGCAGCCCGGCATCAAGATCTCGAATCTCGAGATCACGCTCGACAAGCCGGGGTTCGTGGTGACCGGAGCGGAACCAGCTGTGGTCGAATGGCCGGATTCATGGCGCCTCCATGACCCGTTCGACCAGGATCTCGTCCTGAAGGCGACGCTGCGGTGAGCGCTTCACGAATGCGGATTTTCCTGATACAATCGTGAACTCTTTTGGTATGAGCGCCATCCGCAACTTCTGCATCATCAGCCATGTTGATCACGGAAAGTCCACACTCGCGGATCGCTTTTTGGAGTTGACTGGCACGGTCCAGCAGCGACAGATGAAGGAGCAGTACCTGGACCGCATGGAGCTCGAGCGCGAGCGCGGCATCACCATCAAGCTCCAGCCGGTCCGCATGCGCTATACGCTGGACGGGACCGAGTATGAATTGAACTTGATCGACACGCCGGGCCATGTGGATTTCTCGTACGAGGTGTCGCGATCCCTGGCCGCCGTCGAAGGAGCGATCCTGTTGGTGGATGCCACCAAGGGTATCCAGGCGCAGACGCTAGCGAACCTCCACCTTGCCCAAGCCCAGGGCCTGACCATCATTCCCGCAGTCAACAAGATTGACATGCCGACCGCGCGCGTCGCGCACGTGCGCGAGGAACTGGCGTACCTCTTGGGCATCGAGGAGTCCGAGATCCTCGAGGTGTCCGGCAAGACCGGACACAATGTGCAGCAGCTGCTCGATGAAGTCATCCGCCGCGTGCCTGCGCCGGAAGCAACGCTTCCGGAACTGCATGACGGCCGATTGCGCGCCCTCATCTTCGACTCC
>DATEYD010000073.1:0-1684 GCA_035583445.1 Minisyncoccota bacterium | reverse complement strand
ACTACGCAAATGGCTCCGGAGGCTCAGATCTTCCCCATCGTCGTCGGGAGCAAGAAGCAGTACGGCGTAGTACTACTGTGTCATAAATTGACATTTTCATACCATCGTGGCATACTAGCGCCATGGCCAAGCCCCAGCCGTCCGCAGCTTCTCGATTCAATGAGTATGTGAATCACCTCGGTGAGACTCTCAACCATGCCGATCGCATTGAACCACTCAGGGCATACTTGACCGGCCTGTTGCTCCCCGGTGACCGCAAGAGTATCGAGCCCATGGCGGCAAAGGTCGATCCCGCGAGGGTTTCTTCTCGCCACCAATCCATGCATCATTTCGTCGCCAGCGCTCCGTGGGATTCACAGGGCGCGCTAGCTGTTGCACGGGATTATGCATTGGAACAGATCGAGCGCCATGCTCCCGTGGCCGCCTGGGTGATTGACGATACGGGGATGCCGAAAAAGGGATCCCATTCCGTCGGTGTTGCCCGACAATACTGCGGGATACTCGGGAAACAGGAGAACTGTCAGGTTGTCGTCACGGTGTCGCTGACCAACACTACGATGAGCGTCCCTGGCGCCTACCGGCTCTACCTGCCCGAGGCATGGGCGAAGGATCGAAAACGACGTCGAAAAGCGGGCGTTCCCCCAGAGATCACCTTCGCGACGAAGTGGGAAATTGCCCTGGAGTCTATCGACGCCCTCACCGCAGAGGATCTCCCTCGCGCACCGGTGGTTGCGGATGCAGGCTACGGCGTCGTGACCGAGTTCCGAGAAGGCATTACGCACCGGGGGCTTTCCTATATCGTCGGGATCAGCGCCGAGACCAGTCTCTGGCCGCCCGGTCTGCAGCCTCTTTCACCCCGGCGGTGGAGCGGGCGCGGTCGACCGCCAAAAAGGCTTCGTCGGACGGCTCGGCATCGTCCCCTTTCCGCTAAAGAGCTGGCGATGAAGCTTCCGGCGCTGGAGTGGAAGACAGTTCGTTGGCGCGAGGGTACTCGGGGCACGATGCAGTCGCGATTCGCGGCGGTGCGCGTACGGCCTGCCCATGAAGATGATCAACGAACCGAACCGAGGGACATCGAGTGGTTTTTGGTGGAGTGGCCGCGGGGGGAAAAGGAGCCTACCAAGTATTGGCTGTCAACGGTTCCGCAGCAGAGCTCTCTTGATGACCTCGTCCGATTGGGGAAGATCCGCTGGAGGATCGAGCGTGACTATGAAGAGATGAAGAGTGAGCTGGGACTTGACCATTATGAAGGGCGCAACTGGCTCGGTTTTCATCATCACGGCGTCTTATGTATCGCGGCATACGCCTTCCTTGCCGCCGAGAGAGCTCGGCTTTCCCCCCCTGAGCCTCTTGCCTTCCTCAAGCCCGCTCGTATACCCAAAGGTTTCCGACCGCGGGGAGCTTCCGTTGCGTCCTGAGCGTCATGTGTCCTCATCGATTGCGACTATCCGAATCCAGCAAGCGCGTACTCTCGTGCATGGTCTTTCCTGTTGTCCGACATGTGGGCAGTCGCACTATGCTTAGTTTTTATGACACAGTAGTACTATAGGCTCTGGCTTGCATCTTGGCTGGATGCCGTTCGTACCTCCAGAGGGACGACAGCGGGGATTTGTGCCGAGTTGATTCAGGGATTATGATCGGAAAGAAGATGAAGAAGACAGGCAGGTTACTCAGCTACATCCAA
>DATEYD010000072.1:0-1312 GCA_035583445.1 Minisyncoccota bacterium | reverse complement strand
GATGACGCCGGCGTCGGCGACGAATTCCGCGCCCACATCCCTGATCTCCTCGAGCTGTGAGCCCCGGTTGTAGGTCAGGTTGAGGTCGGTGACGTTCCAGGACCGGAGGTGGCCTTTCCATTTGGGGAACTCAAAGGAGGCGGAGTACAGCACCTCCTCTTCTCCCGCGTGCGATCCATCCACCTCGGCCATGGTCAGCGCATGGGAGGTGCGGCTGTATTCCCTCTTGCCGATGTATTTGTAGTCGATCGAGATGCTGAGGACCCTGGGGGTGACGGTCTCGTCGGAGCTCGTGAAGACCGCCCGCCAACGGAGGAAATCGCCCGGGTTCTCAAACTCCCATTCGACGCCGGGCGTCACGGGCCCTTCCCACAAGGGGTTCCCGTTTTCATCGTCGGAGTTGGAGAGAAAATACTGGATATCGGTTCGACTGGGCTTGTTTTCTTGGACATGAATTGTCGCCGAGACGATGGCGTTATCGGAAATGATGAAATCGCAGGGCACGCGGTTTTTGGAATAGACAACACCCCTGTCAACGTAGGTCGGGAGGAGATCGTTCATGAAGAAGTAACAGTTTCTCGAATCGTTGCCGTCGGCGACGAAGAAGTCGAGGTCGTCGTCGCCGTCGAAATCGCCGATGGCGCCCGAGTCAAGGTCTCCGGAGGAAGAGACCTGAGCCCCGCTCGTCGGGATGGGATTCAATGTGAAGGTCGCCGTCCCGTCGTTGGCTATCCAGTAAACGTAGCCTCCCGGAGGGTTGGCGGTCCAGCCGTCCGTGGCCAGGACCATGTCAGCATCGCCATCGTTATCGACGTCTCCCTGCCGCAAGTAGGTGCAGGAGCCGTGACTATTGGGAATCGTAATTGTCTTTTGATTAACGTTGGCAAATGTCCCCGCGTTGTTCCTGTAATAATAGATATTTCTCGAATTGGCCGAGCCGACGAAGAAATCGACGTCGCCGTCGCCGTCGAAATCCGCCGCGGCGACGCCGCAGACACCGTAGATGTTGCTTGAGTTATTCTGGTAAGGGTTGATGACTTGAGGCAATCGGGAAAAAGTCCCGCTTCCGTTATTGACATAGATGACGACTTCGCCGTAGCGGGTCGAGGCGAACCGGGACGGGATCCCGACCACGAGGTCGAGGTCGCGGTCGCCGTCAACGTCCACGGATTCGATGTTGCTCTCCCATCTCCAGTGGTCGGCGGAGGAGCCGAACTCGCCGTAACCGTCATTGATGACGTCATCGATCAGAGTCGGATGCGAGTCGAATTCGGGGACGTCCCCGGGATTGAGCCCGTTCTCCACATAAAGA
>DATEYD010000071.1:0-2240 GCA_035583445.1 Minisyncoccota bacterium | reverse complement strand
CGCGCCGGGATGGACAGGTCATGTCGGAGTCATAACCACTCTGGTTCCGGACCTCACCCTGGACCTGAAAAAGACCGAAGCCGTCATCGTCGGACCTCCGGTCATGTACAAATTCGCCATCCTCGCGCTGCGCTCAAAAGGCTTGCGTGACGATCAGATTTGGGTGTCCCTGGAGCGCAAAATGAAGTGCGGCGTGGGCAAGTGCGGACACTGCCAGATCAACAGTGCGTATGTCTGCATGTCCGGCCCCGTGTTCCGTTATTCCGATTTGGCTTCTCTGCCGGAGGCGATATAAATGGCGAAACCCAAGATTGCGATATTCGATTTTGCCTGCTGCGAAGGATGTCAGTTGCAGATCGTCAACCTCGAAGAGGAAATCCTCAGCCTCCTCGGGGGTGCTGACGTCGTCGAGTGGCGCGAGGCGATGAGCGAGAAGAGCGACGAGTACGACATTGCCATCATCGAAGGGTCCATCACCCGGATGGAGGATGAGGAGCGTCTCAAGCGCATCCGGGGATGTGCCAAGGTGCTCATCGCGATGGGCGCCTGCGCGACGATCGGCGGGATCAACAAGCTCAAGAACAACTTCGAGGACCTTGAGGAGGTCAAGCGCTGCGTCTACGGCAAGGCTGCGAGCAAGCCGCACCTGAGAACGGGAGTGACCAAGGCGGTCGATGAGGTCGTCCAGGTCGATTACTACATCCACGGCTGCCCCATGGACCGGAAGGAATTCACGTACATCGTGCGGTCCCTCCTGATGGGCAAGACCCCGGAAATCCCGGAGTACCCGGTGTGCGTGGAGTGCAAGGCGAACGGCAATCCGTGCCTGTGGCAGTACGACCAGGTGTGTCTCGGCCCGATCATCCGGGCCGGCTGCGGGGCGCGGTGCCCGTCGAACGGGTTCCGGTGCTTCGGCTGCCGGGGCTACATCGATAACCCGAACGTCGATGCCGCCAAGGACGTGGTCAACCGCTTCGGCCTGAACATCGACGATCTGAAGACCAAGATGGTTCTCTTTGGAAGCAGACAGGAGCCGACGATCTATGAGTAATCGTACCGTGAACATAAACGTCCATCACGTGACCCGTCTGGAAGGGCACGGCAACATCGTCGTGAATGCCACGAACGGCAAGATCGAGAAGCTGGAATGGCAGGTCCCGGAGGCGCCGCGCTTCTTCGAGGCCATGGTCCGGGGTCGCAGCTATGAAGATATCCAGACCATCGTGAGCCGCATCTGCGGCATCTGCTCGATCACCCACTCGCTCGCCTCGACCAAGGGCGTCGAGAACGCGATGGGCATTCAGGTCTCCGAGCAGACCGACAAGATCCGCGTCCTGATGCACTACTCGGAGCAGTTGCAGAGCCACGTGCTGCACGTCGGTTACCTGGCGGCGCCGGACTTCTTCGGAGTGCCGTCGGTGGTACCGCTGGTGGCAATGGCGCCCGATGCGGTCAAGACGATCATCGGCCTGCATCGCCTCGCGAACGAGTGGTCGGACCTGCTGGCCGGTCGGACCACACACCCGGTGACGCTGCGGCCGGGCGGGTTGACGAAGATCCCGACGGAAGCGCAACTGCGCGAGCTGCAAGAGCGGCTCAAGAAGAGCCTGCCGGACCTCAAGGCGGTCGCCGATCTCGTGCTCTCGGTCGCGGGCCAGATCCCCAACTTCGAGCGCCAGACCGAGTACGTCTCGCTCAAGCATGACAATCCGCCCACGTACACGTTCTATCACGGCGACATCACCTCGACCGACTACGACGGCACGGTGCCGGTCAACGCCTGGAAGACAGTGGCCAATGAGTACGTGAACGACCAGTCCACGGCGAAGTGGACCAGGTGGCACCGCGATTCGTACGCCGTCGGCGCGCTGGCCCGGTTCAACAACAATGGCGAGTACCTGTCGCCGACGGCCCAGGCGGTGGCGAAGATGTTCGGCCTCAAGAAGGGCTGCGGCAATCCGTTCATGAACACGGTCGCCCAGCTCGTCGAAGCGGTCCACGTCGTGGAAAAGAGCATCGAGCTGATCGACGAGCTTTTGACCAAGGGGCTCAAGCCCGAGACGGTCCAGGTCAGTCCGAGGGCCGGCAAGGCCAGCGGCTGCGTCGAGGCCCCGCGCGGCATCCTGTTCCACGAGTACGAGTTCGACCGCAAGGGCAACTGCATGAGCGCGGACTTGTGCATTCCGACCACCCAGAACCACGCGAATATCCAGAAGGACATGGAGAAGCTGGTGCCGGAG
>DATEYD010000070.1:0-2887 GCA_035583445.1 Minisyncoccota bacterium | reverse complement strand
CGCATCCCTTGCGTTCGTGAGCATCTTCAGGGAAGGCGTGGAGACGGTGCTCTTCCTGGGCTCCGCCTCGTTCAACACGTCTGGACTCCAGTTGCTCATAGGTGGCGCCATCGGACTCGGCCTGTCTCTGGCTATCGCGGTTGCGATCATCAGATACTCCGTCAGGGTCAATCTCAGTACATTCTTCAAGGTCACAGGGGTGCTGCTTGTCGTATTCGCAGCCGGCCTGGTGGCTCACGGCATACACGAGTTCGAGGAAGCGGGCCTGATTGCGCCGATCGTTTCCAACGTGTACGACATAAACTGGTTTGTGGACGACCACAGCGCACTCGGCAGGCTGATGACGGCCCTCGTAGGCTACAACGGGAACCCGTCCCTGTCGGAGATCCTGGGGTACGTCGGTTACTGGTTGTTTGTGGCCTTCGCAGTCTACCGCGAGGGCACCGTGAGCACTCTGAGAAGGATTCTCGCGCACGCGTGGCCTAGTTGATCTGCTGCTCCCTGCCCGGCCCGAAGCTGATCAGCAGCACCAGCGCGGCCAAGGCCATCGCGACCCCGTACGTGAACGTTGCCCAGTGCCCGACCGAGTCCCAGAGTAGGCCCGCGACGATCCCGCCCGGCAGCATGACCAGTCCGACGGCCGTATGGAAGGTGCCGAGCGCGGTGCCCCTCAGGTGCTTCGGGGCGACGTCTGTCACATAAGCCTTCAGCACGCCCTCGGACGAGCCCTTGTACGTTCCGAACAGGGCGAAGCCGGCGACGAGCAACGCATACGATCCTGTAATTGACATGACCACGCACGTCATCGCGAAAAAGACGAAGGACATAGCGATGACTGGCTTTCTCCCGAGCCGGTCGGAAATGCCCCCAGTGACCAAGGCGAAGACCACGAACACGATGTTGTAGAGCACATAGAGCAGTATGACTGTGGCGACATCGGGCAGCCCGAACATGGAGAAACCTTCCTCGGCCGCCCTCAGGATGAAGAAGGCGTAGCTGATCTCCCCGATGTAGAAGGTCATCACGATGAACAGCAGCATGTAGAACGGCCTTCCGAGATGGGAGACCTCCCCGAAGAATCGCCCCACCTTGCCAGCTGATTCCGCCTCCCTGTCCCTGACAAACAGGACTATGATGGCCACCCCTACGAACGCCGGGATGGCCGAAATCAGGAATATCAGCCTGTAAGTGTCGGGCGTGACGGCGCTCGCTGCGAGCAGCACGGGTAGGACGAGCAACGGACCTATGACGGCGCCAGTCGAGTCCATAGCCTTGTGGAACCCGAATGCCCTCCCGCGGTACCGCCTGTCGGTGGAGTCCGCTATGAGGGCGTCCCTGGGCGCGCTCCTCACGCCCTTGCCTATCCTCTCCAAGACCTTCAGCCCCAGGACATGCCAGGGTGCAGTCGCGAGGTAGAGGACGGGCTTCACGACCGAGCTGGAACCGTACCCACCAAGTATGAACGGCTTCCGCTTTCTGTACCTGTCCGAGTACCAGCCTGAGAAGACCTTGATGAGCGAGGCCGTCGTCTCGGCGGCGCCTTCGATCAGGCCTATGACGAGCCCCGACGCGCCGATGGCCGTCAGGAAGAGGGGCATGATCGGGTAGATCATCTCGCTGCTCATGTCGGTGAGAAGGCTCACTATCCCGAGCACCAGCACGTTCGTGCTGATTCCAGTGAGGATCATCCGTTTCTTCGCGCTATGTCCATTGTCTGCGCTTGGACCCGACATTTGACTGACCATGACAGCCGCGTTCACTGGGAACATGTGCCGGCATATAATGTTTCCAGGCGCGCAGCGCAATCTACTTTAGCGGTCCACGGCAATCGCCTTCGCGATGGACTTCGTCGAGCTGTTCGGCGTCTTCATGCCGGGTGAGGTCGGCATCTCGCTCGTCCTGGAAATCGCCGTCGCCGTCCTGCTCGCCCTCGCGCTCTTCATGGCGGCGACGCACAGGGGCACCTACCATCACTGGATCATGCTTTCGGCGTTCCTTGTGGACGAGTTGATCGCCAAGCCGATCATGGTCCAAAGGTTCACATTGGGGGTGTTCGGGGACTTTCCGTACTCTAGCACTTCAGGGCTTGTGCACATCTCGCTGTCGATAATCACCACTGTCTCAGGCATCATCGCGATCTATCTTGGCTTCAGGTACCGCGTCAAGAAGGACGGCAAGATGTTCATGCCGCCGAGGGGAAGGATCCACAAGATATTTGGGGCGGTCTTCTACGCGTCCTGGTATTTGGCGTTCCTCTTGGGGATGCGCGTGTTCTTGATGTTCTACGTCTGATGTAAATGCTAGGGTTCAAAGGGAGCAAATGCAATCATCTTCGTCGGTATGAGGACCATGGCACAGAAACCGGAGAGTTTGAGGGACAGGCTGAAGGAGGCCGCTGAACGCAAGGGCGCAGTCGCATTCGGCATCGCCTCCGTCGATGACGCGGATGCCCTTCCCCCGGTCAAGATCGGATGGACGATTAACAGATGGACGAAGGAGCTCAGGGACACGATGCCCGAGGCCCGCTCGGTCATAGTCTTCGGGATCCAGTCCACTGACGACGCGGACGAGATAGAGATCCAGAGGGCGAGCGGCGCGCTGGACTATCCGGGCTATCTCCCCATCAGCATAATCATGCGCGACCTGATGAGGATTCTGAGGGAGAACGGATACCGTGCATGCGCTCCATCGGTGTACGCGTCACACAAGCGCATCGCCCAACTGGCGGGGATTGGAAGATATGGGAAGAGCTCGCTCATCATACACCCGAAGTACGGTCCTTGGCTGAGGATAGGCGCGGTCCTCACGGACGCCCCTCTGCAGCCGGACAAACCGTTCGAGGAGGACCTATGCGGAAGGTGCGAGAGGTGCGTTCGGGCGTGCCCCG
>DATEYD010000069.1:0-9620 GCA_035583445.1 Minisyncoccota bacterium | reverse complement strand
GAGAATCAAGTTGAGACTGGGATCCCGAGCGCCGGTACTCCGCATTTCAAAGCGATTTCACTCTTATCGAATTACGATCCGGTAGATGCTAACTGGCACAGCATCGACCTAATTGCCGCCGGTATGCCAGTTGGCATCAAGGGCGTTACGATACGCTACGAGTTCACAAGCAACGGCACACATTACCTGCAATTCTCTGACACAAGCGCGGGAACAATTTGGGGGAAAGGGGTTGTCCCCGTCGCGAACGGTTATGCATCGGGGGAGGCGCATATCAAGATCAGTTCAACCGGGTTGCTGTGGTGGCAGGCACAAGCCGCCAATATTTCGGGTTTTTACCTCAATACGGTTGATTATGACTGCTGAGGAAACGAAATGGAAAATCTAGTGAGCGGGTTCATCGGGGCATGCATCGCGGCGGCGGCCGGCCTCCTCGTCGCGGGCGTCGTCGCGTTCATCCGCCGGCGTGTGCGACTCACCGGGCCGTTGGCTGAGACGGTAGGCGCTCACGTGAAGCAACTCGCCCAGATGCGGCCGCTCGTCATGATGCTCGTCGTGGTGCAGAAGCCGCAACTCCTCGCGCTTCTCTGCATCCTGTCTGCTATGAAGGATCAGACGAACGGTGACTTCGAGCGGGCTTATGGAGGGGTGAAGGGTGCCTTGGACAAGTTCGATGATACGCTCCTGGGCATCGCGGGCGCAGAGTGCGAGGAGAAGAAGCCGTGATCACCGGGGCGAAGTTCTGGGATGACAGGAAATATTTTTTCAGCCAGGTGAACAATCCCAGCGAGGAATTGTTACGGAAGACCGGCGCCGTTGGATGGCTCGAAACATGCGGACCCACGGCGGCGGTGACGTGCATGGCGGTGCTCGGCTACGACCTCACCATCCGCTGCCCCGGATCCTACCAACCGCAGCCCGAGGAGGTGCTCTCCGATTTCCTCAACGACCCGCGGAACTATCTCGATCTGGCGAAAGAGCGCGCGGACATCCCGCCGGACCGGCTGCCGAACAACCGCGTGCCGCAATACTACCCCCTGGCCGTCGCCCGAGTATTCGGCGCGCAGGCGTTCTTCACCTGGCTCACAGACCCGGTGAACCTCGCGAAGTATCTCACCGAGGGTAGGGCCGTCCAGATTTGTTTGGAGAAGCCGGGGCACTATCTGGCCGCCATCGCCTACGATGGTGATCAGGATGAAGTGGTGTTCAACGATCCTTGGCCGGATCAGCATCCGGATCGCAATGGCTTCAATCGTCGGATCGCGAGGATGAAGCTCTGGGAAAACCAGAAACGATTCGCGGTCGTATATACGGGGAGGGGAACATGATTGATTTCGTATTGGCTCTCTGCATCGCGCTCGTCGCGATCGCCCTCATCGAATGGCTGAAGAAGCCGTTCCCGAAGGTGTCGACCTGGGTCTGGTGGGGGATCGCACCGCTGCTGTGTATCGGGCTCGGATTCGTCGCGACGCTGTTAGCGCTCGGCGCCATGTTGGGCCTCACCGGCTTCGCCATTGCGACACTATTCTATGATCTCGTCTTGCAATGGGCGAAAAGGAAGATCGAAGGAACATCCTCGCCGCCTGCCGGGTAGTTGTAATGTGCACCTGGGGCGACTGGGTTGAACTGAAGATCTGCGATCGCGTGGTCAACGTGGATCGCTGCATCGCGTCCATAGTGCTAGCCTTGAACGTGGGAGGTGTCGCGACCGCGATGTCGTGCTGCGGCCACGGGGAGGGCGATGGCTTCATCATGCTGGCGGACGGGCGCATCCTGGCGGTGCTCCCGCAGTCGGAGTTCAAGGCCCGAGGCTTTCAGAAGCTGGCGGAGAGATTTGACAACGTGCGCCTGGCCGGGCACGGGTGATGCCGTGAAGCGCGGGGGTTGGTATGTCGTTATTTTCATTCTCGGATTGGCGCTTGGCGCGGCGGCTATCGGTCTGCTTGCTCTGCGCCCTGCTCTGCTTTCTGGTACCGCGGCCCGTGAGCGCTCAGAGCGGGAATCCGAGCGAGCCGCCGAACTTGATCGTGAGCTTGGAGCAAGCCGAGCAGACCTTGACTCAGCTCGTGCAGCGCTTGGCCGAGCGACAGCGGCAGGTCAGCGACTTGCAGACCAGCTTGCAGAAAGCCGACGCGAGGCTGATCGACTTGGCGGCATCCTTGGCGACCTTACAGGGGCAGTTGGAAGCGGAGCAGGAATCGCTGTCGAAGTCGCAAGCGGACTTGGCGGAGACCTCCAGCTCGCTGGACTCGCTCTCGACTCGGTACGACGAGCTCGATCAAGCCTGGCAATCCTACCGGCAGGAGATGCGGGGGCAGGTGGCGGGCCTTGAGCGCCTGGCCCGCATGTGGCGTGTCGCGGGGATCTCCGGGTGGATCGCGGCCATCATCGCGACTCTCATTGCGTCACTTGTGGCTGCGGTGCGGTGATCATCATTCCTTGTGGATAACCTGTGCATAACTATTTATATAAATATGTTGACATATGTTCCTGATTGGTTTATAGTTTGGATGTGATTTCAAAAGAGAAAAAACTGATCATGTATAAAGCTCACAAGGCTGTTAATATTGCCTTGAGAAATGGTGATTTGGAAAGACAATTGTGCGAAGTTTGCGGAAGAGATCATGCGCATGCTCATCACGATAATTATTCAAAACCTCTCAAGGTAAGATGGTTATGCATCCGCCATCATATTCAAGCTCATGGGAAAAGCATAGAGGAGTATCCAACGAATGATCAAAATCAAGTCCTACAAGATCAGCCGGCGCGGATTGCGGGGCGTGTTCGTATCGCTTCCGAGTGTGTGGGTACGCGACTTGGAGCTAAAACCTGGCGAGTTTCTTGACTTCTACCGCGATCGGAAAGACCGCCTGATAATCGTGCCCCCCGCCCGGAGGACGGCATGAGTGCGAACACCTGCCAGCATTTCGATGATTGCTCGGCGCCGATCTGCCCGGAAGATTCTTCCTCCATCGCCAATTGTTCATGGTTTCCCGGCGAGGAGATCTGCCGCCGTTTGAATTATCAAAAGATGCCTATCATGAACCATCAGCGGCGAATCGCTCGCGCCACGGACAAAGATCCCGAGAGGGGTTGCTTCACTGCGGAAATGCTCAAACAGGATTGTCGCATCATGAAAGGCATTCACGGATTGGATCCTGATGCTGAGATCACGCGCGAGCGAGTGCATAAATGGTTGCAGGAACACCCGGCGATAACGGCAGCGGAGCGAGCAACTATGAGGGCACGACTCCCCAAAGGGACCCCTTTCCGCCGCGTGTCCGGTGTTTTTGGGATGCCAGCGTCCGCGTCGCCAGCGGGGTCCGCTACCGAGATAGTATCCCGAGACCACCTCCCGCAAGAAGAGCGCCAGAGGGCCGTAGAAAGAGAATTGTATGAAAAAGTAGACAGTGGCGGGGGCGTGTCATGAAGCATAAATGTAGTTGCGGCTGGGAGCTATCCCCCGCCGACACCTCCGAATCCGTTGACGCGATCACCACGGGAATCTGTGCCCGCTGCGCCGTGAAGTACATGCACGCGCGGCACCCGTTCTGGTACCCGGTGGCGATCGATGGCTACCAGGTGCAGTTCCTCATCCAGCCCGGGCGCGGCTCTCCTCACGTCGCGATGGACTCGCCCCGTTACTGGGACCCCCCGCGGCCCATGCAGGTGATCGGTACGCGCATCTACCTGGACGGAGTAGAACTCAACCCCGCTGAGTTCAAGGACCTCTGCGCCCTAGCCCGTGAACGCGCGAACGTGCCGGGTGGGACGGCTGGGAGGTCCCGCCCGGCTTCTTTCTCTCGACAACTACGGCTCGGATTCTCGGGCCATCTGGCACGCGCGATGGAGCGCAAGGGATACGAGAAGAGTACGCCACAACCGGGAGGGCTGCGATGAGCAAAGCGGCAGAGTTCGTGCTGACGTGGCTCGGCTACTTCGCCGGGGCTCTGTTCCTCGTTTTTCTCATCGCGGCCACGGCGTACGGATTGCTGCGGGCATACGACAGACGAAAGGAGGAGAAGGTGCAGAAGAGGAAGCGGCTCAGCGTGAAACTCGGACAGCAGCTCGAGGTGGAGTACTCGCTGGCTCCCGAGACGAAGGAGTTCGCGGCGGACGTGGAAGTGGATCGGGTGCTCGCCTACAACGGCGCGGTATGCGTCGACATCGCTCCGATGCTGCGGGCGAACGTCCCGAGCTTCGTGGAGAATCTCGCCGAGCGGTGCCGGAAGGCCGAGGGCCTCGCACCCGCGATCCCATTCTGAGGAGATGACCCGATGAGCCGGGGTCGAGGGACACAAACAGTGCCAGCGGCGCGGGAGACGACAGCCTATAGCCGAGGGCCATGCGCGGTGTGGCGCACGATGTACCGCAAGCCGAGTCAAGCAGGCACAGACCCCGGCGAGTCGGCATGAGGAGGAAGAGGCCATGGAGGGAGTAGCACAGGAGACGCGGGTCAGGCTGAACGCCTCGCAGACAGCGAAGGGGGCGGTGCAGCTCGACATCACAACCGAGGCGCCGACCGTCGAGAAGGCCCGCGAGTTGTTCGGCCAAGCGATCGACGCTCTCACGGAGGAGGTGAAGCGGCGCGGGTTCGCGCTCGCGGGCCCGGGGGCTGCGGCATGAAGATCACCGAGGTCACCTATGGACGCACGTTCAACCTCGGCTCGTTCGAGTCTCTGCGGGTTGACATGAAAGCGTCCGTCGACGAAGGCGAGGACCCCCAGGTCGCCGTCTCGAAACTCGCGGCCGAGGTCCATCTATACAAGGCGAAAGGAGGGAAGTAGCGGGCTTGGCAACGGCGGCGCGGGCGGCTCTGGAGGAGAGCTGCCTGCGCCTCTCAGGGAAGGGCGGGAACGTCCGGACAGACTGTCACCCGCCCAACCCTTTTGTCACCCGGGCGAGGGCCCGGAAGGAGAGGCACATGAATCCTACAGAAAACATCCCCGCCCGGATACAGGCAGAGGCGAGGAATCGGGCGCTGAAGATCATCGAAGCAAACAAGGGTTGCATTTCATATGTTCGCCCTGAAGATCTGCTGACGGCGGATCTGTTCATTCCCATCGTCACGGCAATCCTCCCGGTGAAGCAGGAGTTCCACGAGTTCATCCCGAACATCGGCATCATGCCGAAGGTGCCGCTGATGAATCGCATCCGCGAGGCGGCAGGCGTGAACATCACGCGAACAGACACGGCACAAGAATCGGAAGACGTTTGGGTTGCTACCTCATACGGTGAAAAGCGAATGCCCGATGGCACGATGCTCCAGGACAACGCCGTATATGAGTTCAGTGCCAAGACCCGCGCTGAGCGGGATTACATCAAAAAACCAGACGACTACAAGACCGACATCGCGAAGCGGAAGCACCTGCTGGATCTGCGGCTGTTCGGCCGGTCCAAGGCCGAGACCGGCGCGCAACTCCGGCTGATCGCGAAGCTTGCGAAGATCGATCGCAGCTTCAAGACCGAGGCCGACCTTCTGCGTGGCATGATCCTTTGGAGAGTCGACCGCAACGTCAACGGCGTGCTCGCGGATCCCGGGCTTCGGCAGGCGGCGCTCGGCCAAATGCTCGGGGCGACGGATGCCGTGTTCGGCCCGTTGAACGTCGCTCCCCTGGGGATCGAGATGAAGCAGGAGGAGGCGACTGCACCGGTGGCAGCCGAGCAGCCGGCGCCCGTCGACCCCTGGGACGAGAAACCGCCCGAGCCCGACCCCGTGGCCGTGGCGAAGGACCAGCTCCGCAGCTACCTGCAAAAGGCGATGCCAGCGAAGGGCGTCTCCGAGATCAACGCCATGCTCGACAACCCCGAGGCGACGCTGCAGGACGTGTCGCTATTGATTGACCGTTGCGAATCCTATCTTCAAAAACGTTCCGAAAAACAAAGGAGACCCGCATGAGAAATCGACCGATTACATACAGGATCGATTCCCACGGTTGTTATATTTGCACAAGTCATAAGCCCGATACCAAAGGATATCCGACATATCACATTAATAAGAAGCAAGGGAAATTACATAGGTATATTTATCTTGTTCACCGTGGCGAAATCCCTCCTGATATGTTTGTCTGCCATTCCTGCGATAATAGAATGTGCATTAATCCGAATCACCTTTTCCTCGGAACGAGCAAAGATAATTTTGCTGACATGTTCCGAAAGGGAAGAAATGTAAAAGGCGAATCAGTCCATACGGCAAAATTAAAAATAGCCGACGTATTAAAAATAAGAACATCCGATGAACGTTCGGCGGTGCTTTCCGATCACTATTCTGTCAGTGTCTTCACAATCAATTGCATAAGAAGTGGTAAGAGCTGGAAACACATAGGAGTACCAGCATGAAAATAATTCACTTTTCAGATTTCCACTTCGACGCCACGACCGCGGACCGGGCGCTGGCGTCGCTGGCGGTGGTAGCCGAGACCGGCGAGCGGGAGAAGGTCTCCGCGTTCGTCCTGGCCGGCGACCTGTTCAACCGCGGGATCCAGAACAGCGCCGCGGGACGACTCCCCGAGTTGCTCGCGGCCATCGGGCGGCTGCTGGACATCGCACCGGTGGTGGCGGTGAGCGGAACCCCTACTCACGACCTGCCTGGCTGCTACGACGCGCTGACGAAATTGTGGGGGAAGGAAGACCACAACTTCGTCATGCTCCAGCCTGGGAAAGCCTACTACAAGGATACCTTCAACGACTGCATCCATGACCATTTCATCGAAGGGCAGACGGATCTGATGTTCCTTGGTCTCCCCGAGCCGTCGAAGTCCTGGCTGCTCGCTGGCTCCAACGGACTAAGCGCCGAGGAATCAGCCGAGCGGGTGAAGACCGAGCTGCGGAAAATCCTGCTCGGCATGGGTGCGATCCGCGCGGAGCATCCTGAGATACCCGCGGTCATGCTGTACCACGGCGCGGTGGAGGGAGCGACGCTCGCGAACGGGCAACTGCTCGAAGGCGGAATCGCACTCGGTCGCGATGACCTGGCGCTCGTGGGGGCTGATTATTATGCGCTTGGTCACGTCCATCTCGCCCAGCAGATCCCGGGGCTGCCGGCCTACTACTCGGGCAGCGCGTTCCCGGTGGACTGGGGGGAGCAAGATTCCAAGGGCTGCAACCTCGTCACGATCGACCCGTCGATCATCGTCGCCGAGGCGGTGCCGGACCGCGCCAACGTCACCCGCATCCCCTTCCCGCATGCCCCGAGACGGAAACTCGTCGCCGACTGGCCGCACGAGATCGACTTGCGTGAAGCGGAGGGATTCCAGACTTGGCTCGTGCTGAAAGCGCCGAAAGGCGCGGACTGCGACTCCGAGACATGGCTGGCGCAGATGCTTGCGGACGGCGCTCTTCCCGGCTCCCGCGTTACCGTCGAGCTGATCCCCACGGAGACGGTGCGCGCGGCGGAGATCACGGAGCAGCACCATCTACGCGACAAGGTGCGCATCTACGCCGAGGCGAGCGATGAGGCGGCACCGGCCGATACCGTGCTGGCGAAGGCCGACGCGCTCGAGATGGATTCCGACGAACGACACGCGCTCAACGGCGCGCACCTGCGCATCCGCAAGCTGCGGCTGCGGGGCGCCACGGGCATCTGGAAGGGACTCGGACTCGACGAGGTGACGCTGGACCTCGATGCGTACGACGCGGGCCTCGTGGCGCTCGTGGGGCCGAACGGCGCGGGAAAGTCGACGCTGCTAGAGAACATGCACCCCTGGCCATGCCTGCTGACCCGCGAGGGGAAGTTGCAGGACCACTTCCGCCTGCGGGATTCGGCGCGCGAGCTGTGGTTCACCGACGATCGGGACGGCGCCGAGTACCGAGCGCTCATGCTCGTGGACGGGGTGAACACCACCGGGAAAGCGGAGTTCCATCTTTTCTGTGGCGATACCCCGCTGACGAATGGGCGCCGGGAGGACTACGAGGCGGCGATCGAACGGCTGTTCGGGTCACTCGCGCTATTCCTCCGGTCGGCGTTCGTCTCTCAGCGTGCGACGAAGAACAATCCTGATCTCGCGGAGGCAACGAAAGGTGAGAAGAAAGCGATCTTTCGGGAGCTGGCTGGGCTCGACTATCTGCAGGCGGCTGCGGAGAGCGCGAAGGGAAAGGGAGCTGCGATCGAATCTGAGACCGCCCTGGCTGAGGCCGGCCTCGCTGCGAAGCGGGAGGCTCTGAGGGAGATCCCCGAGCTGCGGGAGAAGGTAGAGCAGAACACCGTCGACCTCGAGGCGGAGGAAGTCGAATTGCGCGGCATCGAGGCGGAAGGGAAGGCCGCGTCGTCCAAGGCGAAGGAACTCGCCGCGGCCCTCGAGCAGCAGCGGGCGGCGGAGAAGCAGATCACGGAGGAGAACTCGGCGGCCGATGCTGCGCTCGCCGAAGCTGCGAAGGCCAGGGCCGAGATCGGCACCCTCACGGCGGCGATCGAAGCGAAGCCGGCGGCCGAGCAGCAGCTTGCGGAGTACGAGCATCTGCGGGAGGAGGAGCGCGGTGAAAGCGAGAAGGCCAAGACCCACGCCGAGGGCGTTGCCCGGATCCAGTCTAAGTATTCCAGTGCGCTCCGCGCTCACCGAGATCATGAGGCGGAGATCCAAGACCGACACTCCGCGACGCAGAAGGCGATGGTCACTCTGGAAGGCGATCGCCGCGTGGCGCTCGCGCAGATCGACCGGCTGATCGCGGACATCGCCGTCCCTGAGAAGGCATGCCCTCAGTGCGGATACATCGACCCCGATCGGCTTACGACGCGCGAGGGATGGCAGACCACGCTCTACGCCGCCCAGGAGAAGGCGCACGGGTTGGCGCAGGACATCGAGGAGAAGCACCGGGCGCTCGTGGCGATCGAAGGGGAGCGAACGGATCCCCCCGAGGCCCCGAAGTTGCCAGCGTTCGACAACGCGCATCTGCTCGGACTTCGCGGAGAGCTGTTGCGGATCGACGTCGAGGCGCTGAGCAAGGTGCTCGTGCGCGCACGGACCGCCGAGGTGCGGATCGCCGAGCTAACACAGATCCACGTCGACCGCTCCGCGCAGGCCGCGAACGCCATGAGCCGAGTCGAGAAGCTGCGGGCGACGCTCGATGGCACGCTCGAGGCACGCGCGGAGAAAGCCGCGGCTGACCTCGAGGAGGCGCGCGGGAAGTACGTCGCGGCTAGCGGGGTCTGTGCCTCGCTGCGCACGAGCATCAAGGCCAATCAGGAGCGGATCGCTGAGCTCGAGAAGCAGCGCACGGAGATCGAGGACGTGGAGCGGTTCCTCGTGACCCGCAAGGCCGAGGCCGCGGAGTGGCAGTACCTCGAGCGGGCATGCGGCGCGGACGGGATCCAGGCGCTCGAGCTGGACGCGCTGGGGCCTGGGATCGCGGAGGTCGCGAACCGGCTCCTGTCTGCGGCCTACGGGCAGCGCTTCTCTATCATCTTTAAAACAACGCGCATCGCGGGTCGCGGATCTCATGTAAAACAGGTTGAAGATTTCCAGGTCATCATCACAGACGCCGACGATGGGACGGAGCAGGAGTTGTCGACGCTCTCGGGTGGAGAGTCAGTGTGGATCAAGAATGCTGTTTACGGGGCGTTCAGCATCATCCGCGACCGGGCGACGGGCCTGCGCTTCTTGACCCGTTTTATCGACGAAATG
>DATEYD010000068.1:0-1475 GCA_035583445.1 Minisyncoccota bacterium | reverse complement strand
TCCACCATAACCTCGTCGAAGTCGTATGCTGAGTGGTTCTGGTGATCGGTCGCATACACCTCAGCCATGTTCCAGAACACCGACTCTTGCGGGTCCGGCATCAACATCTGAACAGTCCAGAACAGGCTCTGCCCGGGCGTGAGGTTTGTGAAGGACCTCTCCCAGTCCAATGCCTCGTCTCGGACCGTTCCGTTCAGCCAGACATCGGCTTCGTCGGGGTTCGTGACGGTGATCGTGTAGTTCACCATCTCGCCCACTGCGGCGCAGTTCCTGTCGGCGACCTTCTCGACCACGACCATCGGGTGGACGATGTCCACTAGGACGGACGCGTTCCCGGTCACGAGGTGCCGCTGGTGATCATAAGCCTCCACGCTGGCCGTGTTCAGGAACTCATCCATGCCTGCAGGCATGGGCACCTTTGCAGAGAACTTCACGCTGTTGCCAGGCGTGAGGTTGGTGAATGTCCAGACCTTGCCCAGCATGACATCGAACACGGTGCCATTCAGCCAGACGTCGCAGCCGGCCGGGTTGGTCACCGTGATCGTGAAAGTGACATTCTCGTTCACGGCAGCGCACGCAAGGCTCGCGGTCTTCGTGATCTCGACATCGGGGTGAACGACATCCACTCGCACGCTCGCCCAGTCCTCGACCACATGGCCCTGCGCGTCCTCTGCCCGGACGTACGCATCGTTCCAGAACTCGGATACATCGAGGGGCACGTCCGGCATCGCGAAGTCGATGTCCCACGACTCGTCAGCGCCCGGCACCAGGTCGGAGAACGACGCGGACCAGCCCAGAGCATAGTCGTACACGGTCCCGCTGATCGGGACGTCGGCCGTATCCGGGTTGGTCACGATGATCGTGTATGTCACGACCTCGTTGACCGCGGCGCAGGTTTTGTTCGCCCTCTTCTCGAGCACGACATCGGGGTGAACGATGTCCACCGTTACGGACGCCTCGTCCCTGACCTCGTGCATCTGATGGTCGTATGCGACCACCCATGCGATGTTGGTGAACGTGTCCATGTCCGCTGGCATCGGGATCGTGACATTGTAGCTCTCGCTGTCTCCAACGGTGAGGTTTGCGAACTCCCACACCTTGTTCAGCATGGGGTCCGTGATTGTCCCGTTGAGCCACACGTCCGCAGTCCCTGGGTTCGTCACCGTGATGGTGAACGTGATGTTCTCCCCGACACCCGCGCATGGAATGTCAGCGATCTTCTCGATCACGACGTCCGGATGGACCACGTCGATCGTCCATGAGGCGTTCGCCCAACGCTCGTGCCTCTGCACATCGTAGGCATACGCCCGCGCCGTGTTCACGACGTCCTCGGTGATGTCGCGCGGAATCTCGTACACGTACGGTCCGAGCTGATAGGTGTGCTCCGGCGCCAGCACGTATTCGAACAAGAGCGGCTGGAGACTCAGCATCTCGTCCCAGACGGTCGTGGTCATGTACGCATTGTCGCTCGGGTT
>DATEYD010000067.1:0-1611 GCA_035583445.1 Minisyncoccota bacterium | reverse complement strand
GTCGCGGGCTTTATCACGAGCGCCACCTTGCCATCCGGCAGGCGCTTCGCTGTCTGGCTGTCGGTCGTGGGGACGAGGAGATCGGCCTTGCCGGGGTTCAACGTGTACGATATGGACGAGATGGAGCTCATGTCCTCGATCGATTGGGGGCTCTTGACGAACATCCTGTCGATCATCTCGAGCACGTCATTCTTTCCGAGGGCGAACTCCTTCGGACAATCGACCATCTCGACCTGCATCCCGGCGATGGGCACGATGCTCTTGAGGGCCCGCATCTCGTCGTCCACGTAACTGGTGGTGGCGATCCCGCCTGCATCCGTCATGCTGATCGTCGTGACGACCTCCGTCAGCTTCAGCACGCGGCCGAGCAGGTCGATTTCCTTCTTGGTCCCAATGACCACCTTCGCATTCACCGCCTGCATGACTCCGGGGCTGAAGAGACTGGCGGTATATTCCGTGCCGGCTTTGAGGCCATGCTGGAGCGTCAACAAGCGCAGCCCCTCGGCCATGAGCGCTCCGGCGGGCCACGGTATCGTGCTTTTCTGCTCCATGCCGAGGGAGGAGCTGACTACATCGACCGTGCCGTCCGCCTTCAGCGTGCCGGAAGCCTTCATCACCATAGCCCCCAGGTTCTGCACGGACTCGAAGCGCAGCGGCTTGCCTGCAACCGTCTCGACGCTCCTTTCCATCATCTGGACCGTCACCGGGATCCCGATGCGGCTGATCGTGATGCTCACGTCGTCCGTCGTGACCACCTCGCCGCCCTGCTCCGCACGCGTGTGAATCGCGTAGCCCACCTTCTTGCCGTCCATGAACACGGCCAGGTAGTCCGTTTCCGTCGCGGCGCAGACCGGGGCACAAAGCGTTGCGAGCAGCCATAGGGTCGTGATGACACGTTTTGGTCTGATCATCCGATGGTTCCTTCCACGTCTTGGGTCGCGAAACATGAGACCTATGGGACCAATAGGACCTATAGGACGTATTCAACCGCCGCACATCAGGTTGCTCGGCATCGCCATTATAAACTCGCGGTCTCTCTTTTTCATCCCAAATCGGCCAAAGCGCCGATAATGATGTCGATACGACGCATGGCTGTGCAG
Source organism: Minisyncoccota bacterium (assembly GCA_035583445.1). Taxonomy (GTDB): domain Bacteria; phylum Patescibacteriota; class Minisyncoccia; order 2-02-FULL-40-12; family GWA2-44-9; genus JAGOPO01. The sequence goes on along the minus strand of DATEYD010000067.1, from coordinate 511 downwards.
GGCAGGGCGAACGCAGAGTCGCTTGGCAGATCACATTTATGTCATCGCGAGGAGCGCAGCGACGAAGCAATCTCAACTCCCAGCGTGGGAGATTGCTTCGCTTCGCTCGCAATGACATACCGGGCGGTGCTATCCGACTTCGTTTTTGCCCTGCTGTGCAGGGTTGCACCACAATGCTGTCCGGCGTACAATGGCGAACTTACAGGGGGTGGGACTGACCTGCGCAGATGCGCGCATGGGGTGTTAAACCATGGTATTTGACGAATTGGTGAAGTTGGTTTCTTCGGACGCCGGTCCGGCCGTGCGGATCGATTCACGCCGCGTGCGGGCGGGCGACACTTTCGTCGCCATCCGTGGTCCCAACTGCGACGGGCACGATTTTATCGGTCAGGCCGTGGTCGCTGGAGCGAGGTACGTCGTCTACGAGAGCGGCCGGACGATCCCAAACCAATTCGGTCCAACCGGTACGCCTATGCTTATCCCCGTGGAGAATCCGGCTGTAGCGGCGGGG
>DATEYD010000066.1:0-1013 GCA_035583445.1 Minisyncoccota bacterium | reverse complement strand
CAGGGCCACTCCTTCATCCGGTTCGTCATGTAGTCCCATTCATCGCCGATCAGCCCCTTCTGAAGCGCTCGCGCGTAGATGGGAGTGCCCGGATAGACGCCGACGAGTCCGAAGTTGGCGTCCATCTTGTTCTGAATCACGAAGTCGATCGTCTTGGTCAGGTCGTCCTCGGTCTCGTCCTCGTTGGTCATCATGAACGGCGAATCCAACATCAGCCCGATCCGCCGGGAGGCATCGAGCGTCCTCTGGAACTGCTCGACGGAACAGCCCCGCTTGAGTTGGGGCAGGATGTTCTCCGACCCGCTCTCCAGGCCCGCACAGATCATGACACAGCCCGCCTCTTTCATGACGGGCAGCAGCTCGGTCGATTGGTCCATGCGGAAGCAGCAGCTCCAGGGCTTCCGCATCCGCATCTTCTTATACTCCCGGCAGAACGCCAGAATGTCCTCATCGGCGGTGAAGAAGACCTCCGTGGCAAACGTGATCCAGTCGAACTGGTAGCGGCGGTTCCACTCCTCGATCTCCGACAGGATATTCTCGACCTTGCGCGGCATGAATCGGCCGACCGTGGGCGAGCAGAAGCTGCAGCCCCCCTTGCAGCCACGCCCCGTCAGAACGGGCATCATCCGACCCAAACCGGGGATCACGTGATGACGATAGGAGTCGATGTAGTATTGAAGGTCGATCGCCTCATAGGCGGGCAGGAAATCCTCCTGATCCAGCGCCACTCTGCAGGATGGATTCTTGACGATGCTCCCATCTTCCCGTTTGAACGCCAGGCCCGGGATGGTCTCGAAGCTCGTCCCGGTGTCCAGAGCCGCAAGCAAGTGCGGAAAGCACGTCTCCGCTTCACCCACCACGGCGAAATCGATGGGCAATTTGTTCAGCAAAATGTCCATGCGGGCGTTCTTGGTGATGTTGCCCCCGAGAACTAAGGGCGTGCGGGGCGATGCGACTCTCAGTTGCGCCAGAATCTCGCGGAACCAGTTGATCCCATAGACGAAGCCGCCTGT
>DATEYD010000065.1:0-2266 GCA_035583445.1 Minisyncoccota bacterium | reverse complement strand
GCTCCTGGGCTGATTTCCCAAGGGTCGATGAACGATGCATCGACCGGCAAGTAGGATGCAGAATTGTCGCCAGCTGCTGAAGTTAAATGAGAGCATTTTCTTCGAGTGTCTGATCGTCTGTAGAAAATGGTACATTGGTCTCGCTCGCCCCTCTACCCCAGTCGTACCCGCGGTCCCCTTACCTGGGGGCCTATGTGAAGGTTGATTCGCTGGCCTGTATATATAAGCATGAGGTACGACAAAGAGGGAGAGGGAAGCTCGGAGTTGAAGAAATAGACGAAGTAGCCGATTTTCTCTTCAAAGAGGAACGATCCGTCGTTTCGACGTAACAGCTTCATATCAGCCGAACCCGCGGCACAGACAGGTACCCGCTCAGTCGAAGGTACATGCGTGTACTCCTTCTCATGTCGAACAGAAATCCCCTACTTGGATAGAGAAGGGGTCTGAGCCATACGATGTAGTCTTTGGGGGTAAATACGATGGAAGTAATCCCACTGTGGAAAGGATTTTTATCGTTCCGCAGCATCTACTCCTCCTCGCTGTAGAACGCCACCTCTCCGAACGGAACGTGCTGCCCCGCCGGCACGATCCACAGCGTCTCGAACGGGGGCTTGTCCGGCCAGTGCGGGAGCTCACAGTCGGTCACACAGATGGCGGCCTCGACCTTGAGCTCCCGCGCACGGTCGAACAGCGGCACGATGTCCGTCCCCCCGCCACCGGGCAGCTCCTGCGGAAGACCGTCGGTAAGCTCCTCGTCCATGACGATCCGCGTATCGCAGGCGATAAAGTGCACGTTGACGTTGTGCGTCCGCAGGTACTTCACAGCAGAGGCAAGGTAGCCGAGGATGTTGCCCCACCACATCGACCCGCTGACGTCTACCATTAGACACGCCTTCTTTGGCTTGTGCCCCCACCGCGGCTTGATGCTGGGTACGTGCACCCCGAGCTGTCGGAGCGACGGTATTGGTCGAGCGTGCTTTCGACCGTCGCTTAGCGTGGTCTCGATGACTGCACGGGCAAACTCCATGAGCTTTTCAGCCCACGGGGGTGTCGGCCTCATGGCGTAGCTAAACCTGCCCTCGCCGGGTTCGGTGCCCCACATCCGTCCAGATGCCCGCGCCTCGGCGTCTGGCATCGCAGCGGCGACGACCCCGCCGATCGCGGCGGCCCGGTCGTCGTCAACGTGTTCGATGCCGCCGCACATGTTGCTTCCAGTCATCAGCTGTTTGATCAGCTCCTCTAGCTCCCCATCGTGGATCATGTCGTGGATGATGTCTGCCCTGTACACGCGCTCCGTGTCCAGGCCCAGTTCTGTCAGGACCTCGACGGGGTCAACTAGCTTTCCATCGCCGAGAACCCTACTTAGTCCTTTCTGGAGGGGGTCATACGTGCCTCGTCGCCGCATCCATCCGTTGGCCTCGACGTCCCCGGCGATCAACCGGTCGGGCAGCATGCACTCGATCTTGAAGTGCTGGCAGGCGATGTGGTTGGCCTCATGCTCGATGAGCATGCCCAGCAGTGACGGCGAGGCCTGCTCAGCCAGTTCACGTAGGATCGAGATCTTGAATACCCGGGCCTTCTCGTCCCAACCCGTCCATGCCGGCGCTGGCCCCTTCTCGGGAAAGGAGAAGTTGATCAGCCCCATCTTTATCAGGGGCAGCAGTTCTGGCGAGACAACTCTAAGCGCCTGTCGTTCCAGGTCCTCGTTCACGTCGTTGTCTCCTTCTCCTCTGTCTTATCCTGCTCTTTCAGCTGGCGTAGCAGGTTGTTGATCCACGTACCGCACATCTTCTCGCCCCGTGCATATAGGCGTTTGGAACTCTTCACCGTCTCGGCAAACAGCTCCGCGTCGATGTTCGTAAGCTCCTTGAGCACGGACTCCGGCTTGGCGTGCTCGTAGTAGGGCTCCAGCTTTGTCACGTCGTCCATGAAGGGATCGAGAATCCCCAGCAGGGCGGAGATCTTCATCTCGTCGCTGGACAGCGAGGGTGTTACGAGGACCGTCGACACGGCCATCTGGACCGCCTGGGGTACGTCGAACCGCGCCAACGCCTCGGACAACAGATCCGGGTTGCGGGCGAGGGCCTCAACGTCCAGACAGGTGTTCTCGATGAGGTAACGGGCCAGCCCCTCGGCGTCTGCCATGGGCAGCTTCGAGCTGATGATGAGGCTCTGTGCCTCCTTACTCAGCCGGTAGAACGAGATGTCGCCCATCTGTATGCAGAGCGCAGCCGCGGTCGCGTCGATTACACGCGGCGCTGGCGGG
>DATEYD010000064.1:0-3193 GCA_035583445.1 Minisyncoccota bacterium | reverse complement strand
AGGCGCATCGGTCATCGGCTCGATCTCCCCAAAACCCCTTACCTTTTCAATAACTCCCGTTCTGGTTCGGTTCTCAGACGTCTGGCTAGGCTCTTTTCGCGCGCATGGGCGCTATAAGAACGTTCTGCTGGCTCCTATTATCGAAATTGACGTGTCTAACGAAACCCTATTATAATATACTCGCGAAATCGCTAAATAACACGCACACGCGCATGCGAGAACAGGGCTACCGGGCTTTTATGGGCAGGTCCATCGAAGCACGCTTTGTCGAGCGCACGTGATTACAGCGCTAGAGAGGGGGGTAACGCCTCCCCTGAAAGAGCGGTGCCAATCCACATGCCGAACCACTACGAGGAAGGATCGTGCCCGAGAGGACAAAAGGAGCGCGAGACAGAGCCGAAGCTGTCCAGAGCCCAAGAGGCATCACTAATGGCCTCCGCCCAGTGGGCACTAGTTCCTCGAGCGGCAGGTCAAACGGCCTAAGCAGGGACGTGATTCTTCTCAGCCCCGGCATGACCAATGGCCGCACGAACGGCCACATCAACGGCCGGACGAACGGGCGCACGAATGGCAGGATCAACGGTCGGACGAACGGACGGACCAACGGCCGCACAAACGGAAGGACGAATGGCCGGACCAACGGACGTACGAACGGCCGCACGAATGGGAGGACTAATGGTCGGACCAACGGGCGGACCAACGGCAGAACCAACGGCCGTACGAACGGGAGGACGAACGGCAGGACGAGAAGCGCCGTCAACGGCATCCGCCCCGGCCTGACCAACGGTACGTCCAAGGGCACCGGCTTCGTGAACGGGTTCGTCAACGGCTCGGGCGCGGTCAACGGATTCAGGCTGTCCTATCACAAGCGCAAGGTCGGCTCCATGAGCTTCGACCTGAAGCGGAAATTGGTCGTGGTCGCGATATTCGCGGCGGTGCTGACCATTGCCCCGTATGTCGTTGTCTATTCGTTCCCGTCGCAGGAGATCGAGATCGACGGGTACTTCATGGACTGGCTCAAGGCGCAGGTGTACGAGGACACCCCGGATTCCGAGAATCCGGACATCTCGATAAGCGCCTACAGCATGAAGTACGACAGGAGTGGGAGCTACTACTACATCGCTACCCAGGGCCAGATATTCGAGGGACGGAATGGTGGTTCTGACGGCTTCTACATCTTCGTTGACCGGGACGATAAGGAGTCCAGCGGTTATCTCATCAACGGCATGGGCGCGGACGCGCTCATAGTTCTTGAAGGCTGGAACAAGACGAAGATGAAGGCGGAGGTGCACTCGTTCTCCTCTCAGGCCAGCAGGCACGACTTCGGCGGCTTCTCCCTTCTGTCCGAGGCCAAGGTGGGCTTCTACGGCAACAAGGTCGAGGTCGGCACATCCGTTGCCGTTGACGACCACTCTCGGGTCTTGGTATGCTCCCGCCACACGACGACTTCCATCGATGTGTCGGAGGTCAGCTTCAGGACCAAGGGCGCGGCCTTCGTCGTCGTGGAGGACCACAACAGCCCTGAGGTGTTCACCTCCAGTCTGCACCAGCGGGTCCTGACCCTGAACATCACCGCCAAGGGGGCCGTGACGACCGTGAGCTCGCTCGCATTCGACTTCCTGGGCAATGTCACCCCGTTCTCCATATCAGCTGTGGAGGGACCGAGCATCCTCGGCAGTTCCTACACTAACACCATCAATCTGGACACCCCGCTCGTGCTGAGAGACGGGGACCGAAGGAGCGTCGATGTTTTGGTAGACCTGTTCGGCGCTGTGCGTACGAGTTCCTTCGGCCTCCAGCTCAACCGCACGAGCGGGATATCAGCGGACAACAACGCCTCCTGGAGGATTGACACCCTCCAGAGTGGCGCCAGAGTAGGCTACGTCGCCGATGCGCCAGGGCGGATCGCGGTGGACGGTGCGTTCGCGGACTGGACACCGAGGGCTCCCTTGCGCGACCTGCTCGGCGACGCCTACTCACCAACCGCCATGGACAACAAGAGCGGGGACGTGGACATCAGCGTGGTCAAGCTGGCCTCGACGGTGGACACGGCCTCGTTCTACATGGCCGTGAACGGAACGATGCTCGGAGGCACGAGCGTGCCGTCCGAGATCGTCAGGTTCGTGACCCCTGGACCCCCGGCGAGCAATGTGACGACCGTCCCCGAGCCAATGTACGGTTCGGACTTCGCGTTCGTGTTCATCGACACTGACCACAATCAATCCACCGGATTCGAGTACGGCGGCTCCGAGATTGCCATATCGATCGCTGGCAAGGGCAACTCGATCTGGGCGAGCAAGTACTACGAGTACGCGAACTCGCTCTGGCTCGAGAGGGGCTTGGTCGACGCGGCCATCGACTCGTATCAGCTCGAGGTCAGCGCGCCGTACTCCGCCCTTGGCCTCGTTGCCGGCAGCACCTACACCGTCACGTTCATGGCTGAGGACTGGAGCGGCCGCCAGGACGAGGTGGCCGTGCCTCTCCCGACAAGGGTCAATGCGGGGACCAGAGCCTTCGGCGGCATTGTCATCAACGAGATATTCAACACCGCGCCGCCGCAGACTGGAGGCGACTGGATGGAATTCTACAATACGGGGACGGAGCCGATAGACCTCACTGGGTGGGAGGTGTACGCTGACGGAGTGCTCGTCTACACGTTCCCTTCCATCATCATCTATCCAGGCGAGCTCTTCGTCGCCACTGGCCTTACTCTGTCCAAAGCGACGAGCTACCTGCTTACTGATAACATTGGGAGCATCGTGGATCAAGTGACCACACCTGTGTGGTTGGAGAAATCGTACGGGAGAACCGGTAGCCCTCCGTACGATACTTGGGACTCGTTGACTCCTACACCTGGCTCTATTAACGTGGGCCAGGTTCCAATTCCAGAGTTCCGCCACCTGGTTCTGCCCCTAGCGATAGTACCAATAATGCTCATCGCGATAAGGCGGGCTAGGCTGGCAAAGGCTCGAAAACCAAGTCAGAGGGGATGAGCAATAGTGCAGGGTGCGAAACCGGGCAACTCGCAGCGCTCTCCAGCGAACAGCTTCCTGCTGTCCAACATGCTCAGGCCGTTCCGAGAACAGTCGGAGTCTGAACTCCCGTTCGTCCCCTTCGTGGGCGGCCCGCGGATGTTCGTCCTCCTGCTCTACGCATCCGTCATCGTCGTCACGGCGATAGAGTACTTCGTCAG
>DATEYD010000063.1:0-1452 GCA_035583445.1 Minisyncoccota bacterium | reverse complement strand
TGTCTATCGCGAGTGTGCTTCGCCGCGGGATGAGGATGGTCCGGGCCAAGGTGCCGGAGTTGCCCCTGAGGGCGGTCACCGCCGAAGCAGTCTGTCACGCTCGAAAGCGGCTTGGCGTCGCGCCGCTTCGCGTGGTGTTTCGGAAGCTTGCGGGTCGAATCACCCCTACCCCTTCGTTTCATGGGCTTCGCGTCTGGGGAGTTGATGGCGTCAAACTGACCGTGCCCGACACGCCATCCAACGAAGCTGCATTCGGACGCCCGAAAGGATCGCGAGGAAAGTCCGCCTATCCGCAGATGTCGGCTGTGGCCTTGATCGACACACAGACTCATGGCGTGAAGGACGTCGCGTTCGGTAGAGGCAACGACGCTGAGCGTCCGCGAGCGAGAGAGTTGATCAAGAATCTGGGTCCGGGCGACCTGGTGTTGAAGGACTGTGGATTCGCGGCAGCCTGGATGTTCGAACGGACAGAGGGAGAAGACGCCCACTTCTTGTGCAGGATCCCCGACGGCTGGAACCCGAGAATCAAGCGCATTCTCGGTCCCGGTGATTATCTCGTGGAGATCTCCGCCCGGGTCCATCTGTCGCCGAGAGAACAAGAGGAGCAAGGACGGAAAACCCGTCCGGTGACCCTGACTCTGCGTATGATCCAGTACAGGATCGGAGGTGGAGAAGTGGTTCGGCTTCTCACCTCCCTGACCGACCCTGACCGCTACCCGGCCCGCGACTTGGCGGAACTCTACCACGTTCGGTGGGAGTGCGAGATGACGTACGACGAACTCGAAACCCACCTGATGGCCGTGGGGCATGGAAGCCCGAAGACCTTCTTCCGCAGCAAGACACCCGACGGTGTCCTTCAGGAGGCCTACGGAGCCTTCATCATGTACAACCTGACTCGCGATCTGATGAAGGAAGCGGCGGAAGCCCGCGACATGCTGCCCCTGCACATCAGTTTCGTGGAGTCTGTCGAAGTCATTCGGATGGCCCTGCCCGATTTCTCCAAGGCCTCGCCAGAAGAGCGCCCAGCCCTCGCTCGTCAACTGCTGGACGACATCGCCGACTGTCGGCTGGATCGTCCTCGGAGGCCTCGCACGTATCCCCGGAAAGTGAAACGCAAGATGAGCAACTTTGGTCTGAAGCGGATCGAGCATCGACAGATTCGTTGCGACTTCAAGAAGATGCTCGTACTCACCGACGACGGAATCCATCAACCACCAGCCACCGAAACAAGAGGACCCTCTGCCACGACTTCAGCGACCATGCTCAAGCCAACGGGACGCGCGACCTCAGGACTCCGCTCTCTCATCGATCGGATCCGGGCAGCCGTCAGCGGCCTTGTAGAACAAGCACATGCGGCCTAATTCATGGGCATTGCTGCTAGCCGGAGAGTCGGGAGATGAAATAGCCGGCCGCGATGGAGGTACCGATGACGCCGGCGACGTTCGGGCCCAT
>DATEYD010000062.1:0-1702 GCA_035583445.1 Minisyncoccota bacterium | reverse complement strand
TCGTGAAGTTTCAGGATCATCTTAGTTATTTTGTCGAAGCTATGTTGCACCAGAACATTGAAGGAATCTTCAAAACTGGCAGAGTCATATGTAGCTCATGAAGCACCCGACATACTCAGACGAGTACAAGACTGAACGCCTTGGATGGCCGAAACACATCCCACGAGTTTGCCCCATCGATGGCAAACCCATACACTACATTTACGCCGATGACGGCAAGATTGTCTACACCCGCCACGGCTCCGTTAACCAGGTCATAAATCTCTACGCGTGCGAGGACCCAAATTGTCCATTGCACAGTCATCCTTTCAACCCCGCCCCGCGTTTCGATTACGGCGAACGTCACTACGGCGCTGACGTATTCCGTTACGTGGGCGAGGAAACCTTATGCGTGAAGTCCAAGCCTGAGCAAATTCTCGCGCATCTCCGCGCGGAGGGCGTCCCCATCAGCATATCCACGGTGCGACGCATATGCGATGATGTGCTCAACCTCGCCTCGTTTAACATCGACGAGGAAACCCGGCGCATGCTGGAGAAGGACCCCAATGTCCTGCTCGGGTTCGATGCGTCCGCCACCGGCGAAGACGGGCCGGGTCTGTGGGTCTTTCTCGACCTGCTCAAGGGGCGCATCCTCCACACGTGCGTGGTGGACCGTATGGACCATGTAGCCCTCGCCCAAGTCCTCGAAACCATTCGCGAGAAGTTTAACATTACGTACATCGGGTTCGTAAGCGATAAGGAGGGCCTGAACGTGAAGTGCGTGGAGGAATTTTATCCGGGCATCCCCCATCAATATTGCCAAACTCATTTTTTAGCGAACCAGTGGAAGCACGCGGAAGCGCTGGACAGCAACGTGTACCTGCCTCTCCGGAAGGCGATCAACAACCTGTACATCCACAAGGTGGCAAAAACAGTCACAATAAAGACCGAGCGCGGGCGGGAGTCGGTGCGCGACGTGTTCAAGCCAATCGACGACGACCTTCACGTGATGCTCAAGGTTCGGAACGTGAAGTTCCAACAATTGCGGGGCGCCTGGCTCTGGGAAAAATTGCGTGAGTTCGTGGCAGAGTTAAAACGGCAAGTCGAACCCCTCGACCCCAGCGCTCGTTTCACGCGCATCCTAGCGATGACCGCGAGGGACCTATCTGCCGCCTTGGCGGGCGTCGCTGGTGCATGCCAGGGGGCACGCCTACTATTTGACCTCTTCCAGTCGGTCCGAGCGACCTTAAACTACTGCCCGGCACTGGATTGGACAGACCAGCAGGCCGCGCTCGACACTTTTTACATGACGGCATGGACCCTCGCACAGGAACAAGGCAACACGAAAGACTTTTGCGACCTCGCCACGTTCCAGCCTGACAAGAAGCACGACCTCGGCGAGGTGCTCGGGGAGTGGTGCCGGTTGTGGAAGTCGTACCGGCCTGGCCTCTTCCAGTACCGGTTCTTTCCTCTCGCCATCAAGTCCAACAACGGGTGCGAGACCGCGATAAGCAAGCAAAAGCAGCGGGCGTACGGGCGGGCAGCCAAGTGGAACATCGGCCACCTCGTTGAGACCCGCGGGGAAGCATACCTCCGCATCACGCACTGCAAGAAAGAGGAACTTGAGGTGGACTTCTCCGAGGTTTATTCTACGTACCTCGTGCGGCAGATGCGCGAGCGGCAGCAGGCAAAAATCCAAGGGAGGACGCAATTCTGGCGCACC
>DATEYD010000061.1:0-1158 GCA_035583445.1 Minisyncoccota bacterium | reverse complement strand
GGGTCAGCTCGGCACTGCAACCCTGTTCGGTACTGCGGTCTTGTTCCGCCGCTGGCGGTGGTTCGCCATCGCTGGGTTCTGGAGCGTCGGCAAGCAACCGCTCTGCATCCGCTTGCGAGGTTCTCTCCCGCGCGGCACCAGCCGATTCGAGAAGCTGGTGAATTCCGTCGAGTACCGCGTCGGACTCGACCGGATCGGCGCTGGGATCTTTCAGAACGTCGATCAAAGCGACGAGTTGGTCGACGCCCATGAACATGAGTTCCACGACGTCGCTGCCGACGGTGAGTTCGCGTTTTCGGGCGGCGTCGAAGACGTTTTCGATCTTGTGCGTCAGGTTGTTGATGTCGTCGAGCCCCAGCATGGCCGACAGCCCCTTGAGGCTATGGGCCGAGCGGAACATCTCGTTGAGCAACTGCTCGTCGCAGTGCTGGTGGTGGTCGTTCTCCAAGGAACGCACCCACCCGTCGAGCTGTAGCAGGTTGTCCGTGAGTTGGCGGAGGAGTTGGTCCGACTCGTCGAGGAAGTCTCCCAGCAAGCCATCGAGCAGCTCGTCTTGGCCAGTGGCGTCAAGGTCACTCATGGAGGACTCCACAACGTACTACGATCGTCGGTGTTGCCGGGTGAGCTTGGATTCCTGCAACCGGCGACGTTGTTCCTCGATGACGTTGGCCAACTGGTGCAGGTGGAATTGCTGGTCGGAGGCCAGGGAGTCGATCTTCAATCGGAGCCGGTCCAGTCGATCCTGGAAGCTCGCGTCGGTCGTTGTTGACGGGTGATTTCGGGACATGTTGGTCTCCCGATGGTTCGGTGGGGCGTTTCGGTGTGCGCGCGAGGTACGTTCCATGATTGGGGCAAGCGGAAGCCTTTTCCTACGCCTTGGCGACGGCCGCCTCCAGCGATGCCGACTCTTCTTCGCCGAGGAGTTGGTCGATATCCAAGAGGATCAACAACTGCTCTTCCAGCTTGACCAGCCCGTTGAGGTATTCGTTACCCAGGTTGGCGACGGTGGGCGGGGCAGGAGAGATTTGATCGTTGGAGACCCTGAGCACCTCGCTGACCGCGTCGACGATGATGCCGATCGTTCGGCTTCCGACGTTGAGCACCATGATCCGGCTCTCGTCGGTCAGCTCGCCTTCGGCCAACCCGAAGCGGCTTCGC
>DATEYD010000060.1:0-17151 GCA_035583445.1 Minisyncoccota bacterium | reverse complement strand
GTCTCTACCGCGAAATTCGAGCTGATGTCCGCCCGCATCTCATTGACGATCAGCCCCGGAACTCCCGCGGCAAGAGTCGTCGCACCACCATCTTGGAAGGCGCCATACGTCATGCGTCACCTCGGCTCCACGCGAGCTCTTTCCGCTCGCGGTGGGAAAGAAGGACCTCATCAGTCGCTACACCGAGGTGTGCGGCGGAGCCCGGCTTCTCGCCGGGGGTCCTCAGATTGTCGAATATACCACGGACGTAGTCGTCCGATTTTCCGTCGACCTGCGCAATGTCCCCGAGCTGAGCACGGAGAGCCAGAGCCATGATGTCCCTGTCGGAAGTGGACTCTGCCACCTCGATCTTCGGGGCGAGCTGCCGCGCCCGCGCGATGAGAGCCTCACGCGATTTGGCCTTGTCGAGCAGGGCCTTCGCTCGCTCTTCGACCTGCGCATCGGTCACCTGAGAGGCCTCAAGCGCCTTGACCTTGCCGAGCAGCTCGTCAAGAGTCTTTTGCAGCTCCTCAACCTTGGCAACGCGGGAACCCGCCAGTGTTTGCAGCTCCGCGATTTTCGCCAACGCTTCTTTGATTTCCATACTATCCTCCGAATCGAGAAGCCTTGCGCTCCCCGCTCTCCCCTGATTGCACAGGGCTATGTGATTTCCGATTATCTGCGTTTGTCGGGCGTCGTAGGGCTCTCCGGAGTCTGTGATGCCAGCTTCAAGCTTCAACGCAGCCTGGTATCCACAGGACAGCTGATTCATCCCGCGGCTGTAGGCGGCAATCGCCTCATCCGACATGAGCTGGACCCCCACATGGAGGTGTTCATCACGAGCCTCAACAGGGGCGAGGGAGATACCGTGGATGTCGTCCCTCAGTGTCTCGGGGGTCACCGCATGGTGCGCCGGGTGACCGAGGGTCACCGGTTTATTCTCGAAGCTCTTCATCGAATCAGGCGCCGCTACGACGTCCGGGGAACGGTAGACTCTCACCAAGGCGTCGTTCGGCACTCCGTCGGGAATGGGCACATTTTGCGCGCGCATCTCGCCGGCCGAATACTCGTATATCCCGGTTCTGCTAATGGTTGCCGGTATTTGGAGAAACCCCTCAGGTGTGCGAATCACTGCCATAGTCAGATCGTCACCCGGATTTCAGGGCTTGTCAAAATGTTACACTCGATAAAATCGGCTCGGCAACGCATCGGCATTGCACGGCGTCTCCCGGGTACCCCTCCTCGGTAGGGGTGTCCCATCGGTGCGGGCTGTCCGCTTCGAGAGCTTGATGCTCGTCTCTCACAGCACCGTCACCGACAGTCCGCCAGTTGTATTTCTCGACGCCGATGTCCTCTTGCCGCACTCGTGACAGGTTGCTAAATAGTTTGCTCGTCTGGTCCAGGGCGATAAGCCGCGCGCGATACTCCGACACCGACGACCTCTCCAAGATGCTTTTCTTGACATCGATTTTGTCGGAGCCCTTTTGAATAGCCTCCCAGATCTCGCGAGATAGTTTTGTCTTCAGGTCGTAGTCGAGAGTCTTTATCAGGTCGACCGCCTCGACAAGTCGCTCTGCGACGAGCTTCGTTGCCTTCTGATCGTGCAACAAATCCTTGACCGAGACGCCGATAGCATTGTTGATAGTCGCGAGAAATTGAGACCGGTGCAGGCCTTCACCACGCAGGTACTGCTCCTTGAGCTTTTGATTCAGCGAGGTAAGCCCGGAATATCGGCGATAAACGCTATTGACTGCCGAAGAGATATCGCGCAGTGACGTGTCAAGAATCAATGCATCTTTTGTCGGCTCCGGCACGAGAGGCAGAGCAGCTTCGAGCCCGAGCTCCCAGAGATTCACTTGCCTCACAACAAGCAGCTTCTCCGTCGCCAGCTGGAACGATTCCGGAACATGCACGCCTTTAGTGCGCCCAGCCCGGGCGAACGCTCGCTCAAGCTTCTTCGGGTCCATTATTCTTGGGCCCCGCAGGTGGGGAGACCGGGACTACCGCAGAGGGGCCCGGTTTTGAGACCGGCTCGGGAGCCGGCGCCAATATCTCGGATACTTGTACTATCCGCCGGGCCTCAACTTCCGTGACTGTCGGGAAGGCGACGAGGATAATACCGATGGCCTGCTCGTATTCGAGCTCCCCGTTCTTCGCCTTCGCGGCGATCTCAAGCAACGAGGTGACCTGCGCACCGTTAAGCGCGGTCTTCTGTACCTCAGCGCCGGCGGCGCCTGCCGACACGGACACGTCAGGCCCTTCGGTCGGCTCGGCCTCCTCTTCTGGCTCCGGAGTCCGCCCCTCGGCAATGCCGTCTCGCTCTTCGAGATACTCGACGTACTCGGCACTGAGAGCATACGGCCCTTGGTCGGCGATGTCCCGGGCCACATGGGCCGGAACGATGATCCCGTTACGGAGGTACACCTCCGCCGTTTGCGAGTCCTTGTAATCCTTGTCCGCCTGCTCAGTCTCGCTCAGCTCGCGGAACGGTGGCCAGGTGACCTCGAACCCGTCGGGGACTCTGCCGTATACCGAGAGGCAAAGGAGCATATCGAGCCGAGACAGGACGCTCTGCAACCGAGTGATACGGAAGGCCGTGAGCATGTCGTAGTAATCTTGCTGGTTGGTCGCCCCCGATGTCGAGAGGCCGGAGGCCAGCTGACCGAAGAGCCTCGTCATCGGTATGTCCGTCTCTGCCGCAATGCGATTCGCGAAGCGCTCCAAGAGTGGCGCCGCTCCGGACAAGGCAGCAGAGGAATCTCGGGTGACAAAGGTCTCCGTATCGGCGTCAATGAGAATCGCGTTGACCAAGCTCTTGAGCTGACTGGCCAAGGCCCATCGCCGCTCGAACGCCGTTTGCAACACGCCTCCGTCGAGATGTGCGGAGAGGTTCTTTATCGAGATGACGTCCTGTTTCATCTCGTGCAAGACATGGGAGATACCCATCGCCGCAGTGGCCTCGGCAACGAGAGAATGGTAGCAGCGCTTCAAGACGCTCTCGCCGAATCCGCCGGCTGAGTACAGCCCGGTAATGGTCCTCGGTATCCCATCGAGCGGGCCGAGCACTCGGGACGGGTGAAACGTCTCGCCGGAGCCAGAGACCGGATACGACGTGGGGCGCCCGGTCTTGCGGTCTCTGTTGGCGCTCGACAGCTCGTGCCGTCCCAACGCTCTCAATCGAGAGACTGGTTTGACCGGGGACAGCGTGCTCTCGATCAACTCTTGCGCCGGGTCGTCCCCGTCGATCTCGACAACGATCACGCCGCCTCCATGCAGCCTTGCCCAGCGCACCAAGTCGCCTACAACCTGTTGAGTGTTGAGCGCTGCTTCGAGGTCGTAGAACGGCTTCGTGTCCTCGTCCGGAATCGTCACTGTCCTCCACTTGCGAGTGAGGTCATCGGCAACGCAGTCAATGACTTTGCCGCCGATGCCCCCACTCTCGTGGATCGCGGTCAGCTCGTCGTCAGTGATCGTGAGCGTGCCGAACTCGGACGAGGCAGCCTTGTCCTTGCCGTACCTGCCGAGATTGGAAACGAGATTTTGGAGGGTATCGAGAAACTGAGGCATGTCAGCCTTTCAGGAGGTCGAAGCGCGCAACGACGCGCGCGAAGTCCTCTGTGAGATTCGGGTCTGCCTCAGTGCCGAGGTCGTCCGGAATCTTGTCGAGGTCGAACCTATACCCGGTGAATTCGACCTCCTCGTAGAGGCCCGCCATAAAGGACTTCTCGCCAGCCTCCCATGTCTCCAAGCAATCGAGCATGGCCTTCTCTTCTTCTGTCGACCCCTCCGGGGCAGCCTTTATCTCCTCGCTGGGAGTAGCGGTTCCGTTCTCCGGATCGATGTCTCGATGCCCGAGGTACGTCGAAATCGGCCGGGCCTTCCACAGTGCGTCGATGGGGTCCATCGCCTCTTTGATCTTCGCGAGGTTTCTCGACGCCCCGTAGGCCACGTGGAAATTGCGAAACTTCGCGGTCCTCTGAAGCACCTCCGGCAACCCTTGATGGTCCAGCCTTTTCAACTCGTATACTTTTACCTTCATTCTACCACCGCCTTTTGTTACGACGCGAGCCAGACACTGGCCGCGGATATTGCAGCTATTATAGCCCCTGCGGCCGCTTGAATCAAACGTTGCCGGGTGACGAGCTTCTCCCGCACCACTTCCGGCGCAGATGAGATGCCCTCGGACGGCGGAGGTGATTGCGAAATCAACAGACGTTGCGTCACATCTTTGCGCGTCTTATCACGCACGGCAGACGACACTGGGCACTCGGCCTCGTGGTCCCTGATAGCCGCGGCAATAAGCCTCGGCATGCCCTTGATCTCGGGCAGCACTTCCTCTCGCATCATGCGAGAAACAACACCAACCTCGATAGACAGCGAGCCGACGTTATCCGAGAGACGATTCATCTGTTGCCCGAGGGTACCAACGGACTTTCCAAGCTCGCCTTCAGCCGCTCTCATCAGCTCCATCCTCGTTTCACATTCTCTCAATACTCTTCCCTGCTCATCAAAAGTCATTTCCCCTCATCTTTTCCCCAGCCCCTTCAATTACGTGACCCAATCCGGATCGGCTCCGAGGTCGAAATACCAGGTGACCAGTGGCCGAAACTTGTTGACCAGTCCAGCACTGCTGATCCCCGGCAAAACGTGCGTGGTGAATATCGCCGGGCCGATGGTCTCAGCATCGACTACGATGGTCAACGGCCCGTCGTCAAACGTGAACGACCCTGACATCGACGGCTCGTCAGGTCCCTGTGCGTCGAAGACCGCCTCGCTTACCCAGCCTTCCCAAAACATCGTGCAGAACTGCCGGACCTCGTCGAATTCAAACCGGACTATCGAGCGGACCGCGTCCTCTACAACGATACCCGAATCTAGGGTGACATCCTTTTTCCAAGCTAACTTCGGTTTCCCCATCGTTCCTCCTCACCCGCAGTTAGGGCGAATCGCGAGATTCGGCCTCCCGGTATAGACGCTCTGCCCGATATTCGCCGCGGCCATGCGACCCCTATCGTAGTTTTCCCCGGTGTCGTAATCCCAGGTTATCGTGTCGTTGCCGGACGACGACAGAGCCTCGTGGCCGAACGCAAAAGCCGGATAACCAGACGAGAAAAAATAATCATCACGAGTGAGCCCGTCAGCCCCGATCGGGGCGAGCGACTCGGCACCCGGGAAACCAACGAAATTGGTGACGCTCAACGACACACTCTCGACAGCGGTAAGCGTACGCGAAATCGACGCATGGCTCGTAGAGGTATATACCCAGTCGGTGTCATCAAGCGCGCCCTGCTTCGCGTCGGACAAGCAGAACAAAAACATGTTGAAATAGTTGCTCGCGCTGCCTGCGTGAGAGACGGTAACAGTGCAATCGCGCCCCGGGGGCGGCGCGTCGAGATACAGAATCGCTTGAGCCGCCCACACCTGGTCCGGGTCCGGCTCGAATTGAGAATACCCGAACAAGGCATTTATGAACGACCGATCGCTGTACGCAGCGGTGATAGTCGGTGTGACTATATCCACCCTGTAGTAATTCGCGAGGACCACGAGCTTCAGGTTGCCCTTGTTGCTCGGTGTCGTCACCGTCGCGTTTATCGACGCGGTGTTCGTGCCCCAGTAGAACCCAGTATCCTCTATCGCCAACGCCACTGCTGTCAACCCTTCTGCAAGTAAGTGCCCGTGTAATACGACCCGTTATACACGAGGTAAATGTCCAGCCAATCTCCGCTCGGAATCGACGCGGCTGCTGCGCCAGACAGCACATGTCCCGCCCCCCATTGCACCCCTGTCAGCCCGCCAACGGTGCGCGTTCCGCCACTGGCGACAAGGCGAATGCAGAGCCCGCCCGTCGCCCCGGCCGGCGCTGTCATCGTCAGCCCCGTAACATTCGCGTCGACCGTCACCGTCTGATAGGCCTTGCCAGTGGCCCAATTGACAGTGACCGTGTTACTGGCAAACGATGCGGAGCCGAACGCGGACCCGTAAGTGGCAATACGCAGGTCTCGAAACTCAGCCTGATTCCAATCGGCATAATCAATATTGGCGTCGAGATAGTCAGCGAGCATCGAAACAATAGCCGCGCCGCCGTACGATACCGCTTCGAGCTGAAGCGTTGAATCGTACGCGCCGTCGGACGCGCTGCTGATAACCTTCAGTATAGCCGCTTCGCCGGAGCGATTTATACCGAGCACAACGTTCTGTGTCCCGAGGATGACGTTCGTCGAGGACCCACGCATCAGAATCGTCGCATCAGTCGTATCGGACCAAGCCGACACCGCCTTGTTCTGCAAGAGATCAAGCACCGTGTTCGTCGAAGACCCGATATACACTGCTCCTGAATCAGCGGTAATCGACCTGCCGGCTCCGGCGCCACCGTAATCGTAGGCCCCGTCGAGAGTGACCCCGCCACCACCAGCGGATGCTTGCAGGATGGCTGCTATAATCGAGACCTCGCCGAACGCTGTCTTGTACGAATTCCACTCCGTTACAGCCGCCGCGATTTCGCAAGAGACTGCTGTCCAATCCGAATCATCGAGGTACTCATCCCTCACAGTGATCGACCCACTGCCAGTAGATCCCGAGTAGATATCAAGATTCCCTTGCGTCGTAGTTACTGTCAGCCCGTAGACGGACTGGATGGTGATATAGCTATCACTCTCGACGGTCACTTGAGCCACATTCTGATTTGTATATGCCCCAATGATCACAGTCGCAGAGCTACCGGAAGCAGAACTGTTGGATGTCGCCGTAAGATTCACTGCCGAGGGGGTCACTGCCGGATTCGTTCCACTGGATACTGCCGCGAGGTTGAGCTCTGCGAAATTGCTATCCGCGGAGGATGTCAGCGATACCGTCGACGCTCCCCCGACGGCCGCGTACCCAGAAAAAGCGCCCATCGTGAGAGATGTCGTCCCTCCGACCCCCGTATTCAGCGCCCTGAACACGATGTCCGACGACGTAGCCCCGGAGGTCTCGATAGTCAATGCAGCAGTGCCCGCGGCACTGTGCGGCTTGATGATGCACGTGTCGACCGTGTACGCGAGATACGCGTTGTCCTCGGTCAATACGTCCGCGGCTCCGATGTACGGAATCGAATTCGTCGTGAGCGACTTCACGTAGACCGAGTCGAGAAACTCAGACTTGCCTGTGACGTACAGGTCGTTGTTGGTGTTCACCGTGACCGGGTCGCCAGACCCAACGGAGAGCCCGCAGATCGGCACGGTCCGATTGATACCCACGAAACCCGTGTTCGTCTTGCCGTAGATTATTCCGCCTATGTTGAGCTGATACGAAGTCGTCGCCGATGGAAGGTCGATATCGTAGCCGATACAAATGTTATAAGAGCCCGAGGTGTTCGACGCCCCAGCATCCCTTCCGAGGAACACATTCCCCAATCCCGTGGTCGTGGCGAACCCGGAATAATAACCCACTGCCGTATTGTTCGACTGGCTCGCGTTGCCCAGGGCGTTGGCCCCGACGGCGACGTTCTGCGCCCCTGTGACAATAGACCCGAGGGCATTCGAACCCACCCCAGCGTTGCTGTAGGCCGTTGTCGCCGCATCCCCAGCCGCGTAGCCGAGGAACATATTCGCGTAGCCAGTCGTCAGCGCAAGGCCGGCGTTGCTGCCGATGAGCGTGTTCCAATACCCCGTCGTGATGCCTCGCCCAGTGCGGTATCCGTAGAACGTGTTCGAGTACCCCTCGTTCGCCGTCGTATGTGCGAGCGTGCCGAGCGCCGCTACCTCGACCCCGAAGAACGTGTTCGTCGAGTGGTTGAGCCATCTGTCTGTGTAGACGTCGCCGTCCATCTCCAGACGGCCGGAGAGGCATGTGTCATTGATCGTCGGCGTCGCCATGTGCACCACTGCCGAGCCGACCTGAAACCCGCAACCAGGATTCGCGTTGCCGATGCCGACCCAATCGGTGATGGTATCCGGCGTCAGCTTCCCCGTGTTACGCTGCCACAGGCACGCCTCGCCGGCGGCCGCGGAAATCGTAAACGTCGAACCCACCTGAGCAATCGTGACATTCGCACCCTGAGTCAGGGTGATAGCCCCCGCCGCCGGCGTCTCCGCTCCAGTCACTATCGACAGCACCCCAGTATTGCTGATTGTCAACGAGGTGATATCGATGCCCGTCCCTTCGGAGTACTCAGCATGGCCGGCGACCATCGCTTTCAACAGCGATGCGCCCGCGCCGAACGTGTCGAAGTAGTCCTGCCACTCACTGGGGTTGGAGGATAGGTCAATGCCGAGCTGTGTCCAGTCTCCGCCGCCCGCGGTATGCAGCACGCGGTAGTGGTCGTCGAAGCGGAGATTCAAGGTAGCCGTGAGCTTGACATCGTCCATCCACACGTCGCCGATAAACGGCCTGGTCGGCCCGGCCGTGCAGAGCATATACTGCAAGTGGTCATCGTCTTCGAGGCCGCTGTGGATGCCGTGGTCGTGGATGGGCCATTCGTTGCCGAACACGTCCGCACTTAGCCGCGGTACCGTGTTGATTATCACGTTAACCAGGTCTTTGATGCGTCCGCTCATGCTACGATTCTCCGTCTACCCTCGCGAGCCTGTCAAGATGTGGGGCCACCCACAACGTCGTATACTGTAGAGCCCCCAGTCGCCTCGACTAGATTTATCGCGTCGAACATCGCATCGACCTGGTCATCGTGAGCATGAGTACCGTTTCTGCTGAACGCGGCCACCTCGGCGAGAAACTCCGGAAGCCATGGCGCGTCCGAAGGGATATACACGAGCCCCTGAGACAATGGCAGCTGCACCGAGAGAGCCCTTGATACCTTGTCTATGCTCCTCTCTACCGGGTGCACCTGCCCACCCCAGGCCCTCCGAAGCTGCTGTATCAACCCGATGCCCGAGCTTTTGTCCTCGATGTGCACCTCCCGCCAGCCGTAGCGCCGCGGGAGCTTGTTGCCATATCTCGCCAGAAACGCCGACGACTCCAAGAGCAGCTCGGGCGCCTCCCATTTGCCGCGCAACAAATCGAGCAGGTAAAGGTGCTTGTCCCGGCCCACCCCCCACAGCTCGAATACGCTGTAGTCGTTCCTCTCGCCGGTCTTCGCCGCAGTGTCCGCCGTGACCATCAGGTACCGTAGCTCAACCTCCTCTCCCTCTCGCCAGACATGACCGACGCGCTTGCTGTCCACATCGAATCGCTCGAACCTGCGAAACCAGGAGACCCGCAGCATCGAGCCGCCGGACACCCGCGGAGACTGGAGCGACTGCGCGGCCCACGTGGTGACGTCCAGCCGCTCTGCCGCGTCGTCGCCCTCGCTAAATTTCGACGGCCACACGTAGCCCTCATTGAGCTCGACGGGGAACCGCCGGCCGTGTCGCCAGTCGACGTTGTACCGCTCGGCCGCCCTCGCCTCCTCTTCCGGGATGACCACGGCAGGGATGCGCAAATGGTCCCACATCTCCCCGCTTCCTCCGTTGAGCAGAAACCCACTGAGGTCAAGGTCGTGTAGCCTCTGCATGACAATCAGTATCGGCGTGCTCGGGTCGTTCACCCTGTGCCGCACTGTGCGCATGTACCTGCCGTTCATGGTCTCCATGGCGATGATAGACCGGATGTCCTCGGGCTTCAGCGGATCGTCGTCTATCACGGCACCAGCGAATCCCGGGAACCCGAGGATGCCGGCACCGAAGCCCACCACTTGCCCGCCACTGCTCACCGCACGAAACGCCCCTCCCTCCCTCGTCTTCCACAACCCCTTGGCATGCGAGTCCTCTTTCAGCTCGACACCCCAAAGCAGCCGGCATTCAGGGAGCTGCACCACAGAGCGCACGAGGTCCGACTGCTCCCGCGCCAGCACGTCCGAGCACGAGAGGTACAAGAACCGGCAGAAGGGGCGCTTGAGCAGCCACCACGCGCACCAGAGAGCGAATAGGCAGCTCTTGCCGAACCGAGGCTTGACGTTGGTGATGCCCCGCGTGATGTGGCCGGCGTCGACCTCGGCGAGGAAATCGGCAAGACTCTGTTGCACCAAGCCCCACTGGTACTCCTGCCCCTCGATGTGCGAGAATGCCCACTTGGCGAACAGCGGGAATGACTCCTCAAGCTGCCACCGCAGAATCGCGCGCTGCTTCGGCGTGAGAAGAAGGAGCTGTTCTACGTCAATCATCAGTTGGGCAGTGGCTCCTTCGACGTCCCGAGAATCATAGCCTCGGCCGCCGCAGCCTCCGCCGCGGAGACAACGATAAACTCGGTCTCCCGCTCAAGCTCCTTAGCCTGCATGATCCGCCACTCGTGCCAGGCCTTCAGGATGCGCATGCACTTCTCCGAGCAATCGAGCATCATTGACTGCCCACGCGAGATGCCACGCGCCGACAGCTCCCGGCCAATCAGCACAAGCTCCATGCCGTACTCTTCCGCCTCCCGGATGACCTCGGCATACGAGAGACCCTTGCGCATGCGCTCATGGGCCGCGGCTATCGCCTCGTTGATGCGCCGCTCTATCTCTGCGGTTCTGTCTCTGATAACCGCCTGCTCGTTCTCGTCAACAGCCTTGTCAGCTTTTCGCTTCGTCATGCTACACCGTGTAGATGCTCGTTGGGAGTGCGTCAGCCGCTCCCAACTCGCCGTAGATATATTCAGGGTCTACGCCCTGCTTCTTGATGAGCCCTTCGAGCTCTAGCAGGTCGCCGCCGAGCATATCCGTATCCACGGTCGCCAGCTCCGCCAGTCGGTTATCGGCGAGCAGGTGCGCCAGCTCGGCCGCGTCGTCGTCGAATGCCTGGTACTCTACAGGCACTAGGCAGCCGAGGCGCTTGGCCGCCTCGACACGCGCATGTCCGGCCACCACTCGCCCAGAGAGCAGCGATACGGTCACCCTGTGCAGCCAGCCGGCCCGCGCGATATACTCGGTCAGAGCGGCTATCTGCGACTCTGGATGGCGTTTTGGGTTGCGGGGGTGCGGGACAAGCGCCTCGGGGGACACGAGCTCCTGATACGCGCATCGGTATTGGATTGTATCGCCGCTCATGAGCCGATTATATCGCCGGCCGGCGAGCCGAGCAAAATGCCCTGAGGCCTCCTACGGCCTAGCAGATGGGCGAGGGGACTGCCGGCCTGGCAGATGGCAACACGGGGGCGGGCAGGCCGCGATAACAGCGAGCAGGCCGGCCGGCGGGGGCACGCGGGAGTTTTTTCGGTCCGAGGGGCCAGGCGTTTTACCGCGGAGGCTGGGTTCGGCCACTCGCGGCCAGGCATCGCCGGGACACTGCGGCGAGGGCACTCGGATAGGGGCTTTCGTGGCCGGGGTGGGTCAAAAGGACTCCAAGCACGAGTGTGGCAAGAATTCGCTAATGATTCCGCCGAGGTGGCAAGCTCCGATCGGGGTTTGCCACACCTGTGCCACAGTTAATCCAATGATATCACAGAGGTGGCAAGGTGGCAAACTTTCAACACTATAACCATATATGTATTTTTGGCATACCACATATACCTACACTACCCACACATACATACAATGTAATATAAGAAAAATCCTTCTGCGATTATAGGGTTAAAATCTTGCCACCTTGCCACCGCGGCGGAATCATTGCGTTTTCGGTGGCATGAGTGTGGCAAGCCACATAAAAAGCTTGCCACCTCGGTGATATTGTTGGGTAATCCTTGCCACACTTGAATTTCCGCCCCTTGCTCGAGGTGTAACATTCGCGCCGAATTGTAACAACCGTCCGGGTCTACTGCGCAGGCGGACTAGGCTGTCCGCCGATAGCCTCGTAACGGATGTGTCCGTCGATAACCTAGTAACAGACGTGTCCGTTGGTGCCGTGGTAGCGGACATATCTAGTGCTGGTCGTCTGTCCGTTGGCTAGCGACGGGTGTGTCTAGCCCAGTCGGCCCACCGGACCGCGGTGTCACTGGCGCGATCTCGGTTCCGGATCTTCCGTCCGCTCCTGAGTTCGATTTGTCTAATGCGTTCCGGCGTGAGCCCGAAAAGCTTGCCGATCTCTCGATATGTCCACGAGACTCCGCTGGTCAACCCGAAGCGCAAGCTGAGGATCACCAACTCTTTCTGTGTCATCTCTCCGAGCAACGTATAAAGTATGGATATTTCCTCTTTTGCCAGCATTATTTCGAGGGGATCAATTGTAGCCAGTAAATTCCGCGAATCCATAGCCCTCGCTCCCTTCCCCCTCGCTTCGGAGGGACACTCCGACCCAGTATCGGGTTGTGCGGGTCTTTTTCTCGGTCACCCCCCACGCTTCGAGGCGGGATGCGAGGTCCCGTCTGGTGAGGGGTTTGATGCGGTACCGCTCGCACCAGTGGAGGTAACGAGCGTGGAAGGCCGGCTGCGCGACGAGGTTTCCCCCGGTCAGGTCGATGACCGCCTCGTCCTCGATGAATCCGGCAAGCCGGTCCATCTCTTGCCGGTAGTCGGCGGAAGACGCGGACACGGCGGCGCAAGCGCCGATGCCGGCTGCAAGGTAGGCCCGGAGTCCCTGTGCCGCCCATGCTAGGATTGCGCTGCGCACCTCGGGCGCCTTGAGCTTTTCGGCGAGCTGCTTATCCCGCTCGGCTTCGGGGATTTCGACGGTGAAGGGCACTCTCCGTACGCGGTCCCACAACCCGGCGTCGTCGTCCCTTATTTTCGGCGCGTCATTGGCTGCGAGA
Source organism: Minisyncoccota bacterium (assembly GCA_035583445.1). Lineage (GTDB taxonomy): Bacteria > Patescibacteriota > Minisyncoccia > 2-02-FULL-40-12 > GWA2-44-9 > JAGOPO01. The sequence goes on along the minus strand of DATEYD010000060.1, from coordinate 4,539 downwards.
ATAAGGGTGAAATTCGAGCGGAAGGAGATCTCGTGCTGGTATTTTGCCGCCGCGGTGATTGTGTCCCCGCCAGTGACCGATTTGAGAATCGACTCGTCGAAGCGCGAGTCCTTGCGGAACTCACTGGTCACCACGAGCCGAGCGCCGCGGAGCCGTACGAGGTCTCCGCGGTTGCCCCCGGTGTCCCGGCGGGCGAGCCATGTGGAGCTGTCCGCCGATTGCGCGTATTCTCCCAGTGCCTCGCACAGGGCGGAGAGAAACGCCGATTTCCCTCCGTTCGGTTTGCCAAACAAAAACCAGAACGACTTCTCGCGCCATTCCCCGAGCAGGGCATATCCGGCCACTCTTTGCAGGTAGGCCCGGAGGTCGGCATTGCCGGCAGTCCATCGGTTGAGGCAATCGTCCCAGAGCCGGGAGAACGCCGCGGGTTCCCATGCGGTGTTGGTAGTCTTGGTGCTAGTGCTTTCCGGCGTTGCCGGATGCAGCTCCCCAGTGGCCAGGTCGACGATACCGTTCGAGCAGGTTAGCCGGAGGGGCTCGGCATCGAGCTCGGCAGGGAGCACGGGGATTCCATGCTCGCTCTTCGCGAGGTCGATCATGGCCCGGAGCTTCGCCGCCGCTTCGGATTTGACCGCGTGTTTCCGGAGCGCCTCGCCGGCCTCGTCCGGCAGAGCGTAGCTCTCTGCCAGCCAGGAGCGCACGCATCTCTTGGCGAGCTCGACGATATGCCCCTCGGTATCGACGCGCCAGCGACTGCCGTCCCAGAGCAGCCAGGCGTTGAAGGGCGGGCAGTATCTCGCGCGGCCGAAGATGTACGACGCGAAGCGGTGCGCGTTGCCTGCGTCGGTGAGGAGGGGGACCACTGGCCGGGCCGTATCCGGCACCTTTCCGCCGTGCCGCTCGACCTCGGTTGCCAGGTGATGGAAGCCCAGCCTGCTGCCGGATTCCCTGGCGAGGGTCTCCCATTTCTCCCGGCGAGCCTCGCGAAGACCGCGGTAACCCGGGTCGCCATCCGACCACAGGTCGAAGGCTTCGAAGGCCTCATCGGTACCGCCCGTGACGTGATACGAGGCGGCCATCACCTGGAGCCATTCGGTATAATGGTCTCGGGAGTACTCGTCGACGGGGAGCTTCGCGAGCAGCTCTGCAAGCTGTTCCGCTGTCAGCTCGCCTCGCACTGCTGGGGGGCCAGGCAGATCGGGCAGCGCATCCGCCGGGGGGAGCTCGGCGAGGAGCGCGTCGACGTCGACCTCGTCGGCCGTGAACAGCCAGTGGTCGAGCAGCTCGAAGCGTGGCTCGGTGATGGCTGGTGCGTAGTGGCCACCGGGCGCCGCGGTGAATATCAGCCGGCCGGCCTGGTAGATGCCGGTATCCGCCCCAACGGACGCGGCGATTCTGGCCGCATCCGCATAGCCGATGGGCGCGGATAGATGGTACCAGAGGCGATACCGAGGTGCGTCCGGCCGATGACTCGCTGTGCGCTGTAGGATGCTCCCGACACAGAGGGGCGGTGGCATCGAGGCGATCAGCTCCTCGGTAGTGGCCGGCACAGCCGTGTCGAAATCGAGAGGGAGCCATGAGAGGGGCGCCGGCTCGAAGCCCCCCTTGCGGGGGACAGTCCCCCCTCCGTTTGTTGCCGGGGCCCCGAGCACGATGCAGCTCCGCGGGTCGGTGTCGAGGGTGGAGAGAGTCCACGTGAGCAGGTCGTAGATGGAGGTGTCGACCACTGGTACTGTGGTCACGCTCTTCGGTGGGGAAACCTCGCTTTTCCATTTTCGCCCCGGGTCGTCGGGCGGAGGGCTGCTGAACACCTTCCGCAAGTGGGCTCCGGCCGGCGAGCCCGGGGCGACTGTCGCTATTTGGAGACCTTCCGGCGGACGGGCTTTCGCCGGGCTCATGGCTCGCGCTCCCCGCCTCCTGAGTAGGGCAGGTCGCCCACGACGCGGAGCTGCCAGCCGGCCCGCCGCAATCGTTCGAGCGAGTCTGCCGGCCACCACCGGCGGACGTTGACGTCCCGCCAGGCGGGCGGCCTCGGCGCGGGGAGCACCTCGCGATCGACGAGGCGGAGCAGGCAGTGCAGGCACATTCCGGTCGCCCTGATGAGCTCTCTATCCGGCAGCGCCGCTTCAAGGGCGAGCACCTCGTCGGCTGGCCACTGGCGGGCATGCCGGCCGGGCGTCTTGGGCAGCGGGACGACTGGGGCCGTCGCCGCCTCTGTAGCGAGTGTCCAGTTTCGGATTGTCGACTCGGTCAGCCCGAGCCGCCGAGCCACTTCTTGAGTGGTCATTTGACTCTTTTTGGGGTCTGTGGTAGACATGAATCTACAACTCCTTTCTACTGTCCGTCTACCGGCCATTCCGTAGGCGGACATTTTTCATCTTGCGCCCGGCGGGGCGCTCTGTCAAATTGTTTGGTGATTATTTTTCGGGTGTGACGCGGAAGGTGATTCCGCGCTCGGGGTCGAAGGAGCGTTCGATTTGCCCGGAGGCGACGAGCAGCAAGAATGCTGCCAGCTCCTGGTCGTCGAACCGTCTGAGGGCGTCCGCCGGGCCGCGCACCGGGTCGTCCCGGACCTCGTCCAGGACTGCCTCTATTTTGGGGGAGTACATCTCAGTCCTCCTCACTCTCGATGACGGACCCAACGGGAATTTTTCCCCCGCGGGGCCCGTAATAGCACACCTGACCGTCCGAGCGATCCACGGTGCGGGTGATGCGCACCACCATCCCCCCGGGCCCCTCCGCGTAGGCCGTTGCTCTCTCTACGATTTGCCCCTGGTTGGCAGGGGCAACGGTCCACTCCGATACCACTCTATATTTATTCATCTCAGTCCTCCTCTCCTGTGGCGCAGGTCATGTCGGCGCCAGCCAGTAGAGCCCGGCTAATGTTGGCGTCGGTCAGGTCGGCGCCGTACAGGTTTGCGCCGCGCAGATCGGTCTCGGTAATGTGGGCACCTCGAAGGTTGGCCCCGGTCATGTTTGCGCCGGCCGCCTCGGCGCCGTACAGGTTGGCCCCTGCAAGGTTTGCTCCGGTCGCCTCTACGCCGCGGAGGTTTGCGCCGGCGAGGTTTGCGCCGCGAAGGTCGGCCTCGCGCAGGTTTGCACCGCGCAGGTTGGTGTCGTGCAGGTCGGCGCCACCAAGGTCGGCGCCACCGAGGTTTGCCCCGGGGCCTATCTCGTACCCGTTAATTTTTTTCATCTTCGACTCTCCTTATCAGTACATCATAAAAAACATTTCCGTACACCCCGCCCTCCCCGTCATACCAGGGTTTGGTATATCGGGTTGTTTCAACATATTTAGTCGTGTCATACACGACTAAATACATTTGTGGGGTAATCGGCCACGAAAAAAAATATTTAAAATCGGTCGGTTCACAACCAACAAACGTGCTACCGCGATATATTTTCGACTCGCCAATCAGCAGTTTTGTTGCTGATACAGAGGACAAAGTAAATTGCGGAAATATTAGCCGGACAGCAACTTGCGCTTCACGTATGCTGGTCACATGCGTCCAGTGCCATCCGTGCGCTATATTATCGGTCCCCCCTAGCCCGGAGGGTTTGATCACCTTTATTTTTCCGCCACTTACATCCAGATGACGGAGGCGCGCGCAATCATACGATGCAGGATATTTACCATGACACAGAGGGCAATCTGTCCTACCTAGAAAATCAAACATCTCTCGACTCCTTTGTTCTGGCCGGCTCTGCCGGCCGGTTTCGGCCTACGCCTCGGTATCACCGGGGCAGAGGCGCGGGCCGAACACCCGCACCGAGCCGTATCGTTGCTCAGATGACCTCGTAATCGACCCCCTCGATGAGGTCGTCCGAGGTTACAAGATACTCCGGGCCACACGCCCGGATTGCCTCGGCCATCCGCTCCACGGCCATCTCCTCGGTGTCACCATCGAATTCTACCGTCACCCCAAATTTCTCGTTTATGTTTCTAATTTTCATCTCGTCACTCCTTGTTTTGGCCGGCTCAATCGCCGGCATACTGAGCTATTGCAACCGGCATGCCAGGTTAGGGCATTGCCGAAAAACCTAATGATTACATGCCCCGCTGACACAATGGGGGCGCTGGCGGAAAGCCGGGTTCTGGGGCGTTTTGCCACACAAATCCCGGGAAACGCTGGTATCTGATTGAATCGATTAGCGAATCAGCCAACTGTGGCAGAACGCCACATAAGGCCCAGAATTCCACAGACCAGGCAACGTATAGACAGCGGTAACTATGCGTAATCATTGATATGTGGGCGCTGATTGGTCTTGGCATGCCTCGTGCAATAGCACTAGGTATCGCCGGCTATTGAGCCGGCCCAGAAAAAGGAGAAGAAAAATGAAAAAAGCACAAAAATAGAAAGAGAAAAAATAGAGAACGAGAACCGGAAAAACCACGCGGAGTGGCAACGCGGCCAACGGCAGGCCGCGGCGCTCCGCCGCGGAGACCCTGAGTGGTTTCGGGTCCGGTGACCGGTGCGGGTGTTCGGCCCGCGCCCCGGGGCCTGATGGGCTTCGGGGCGTTGGCCGAAACCGGCCGGC
>DATEYD010000059.1:0-1034 GCA_035583445.1 Minisyncoccota bacterium | reverse complement strand
AATATGATCTTGATGAAGACTACTACTGCTACCGATGTCGTAGAGCCACCAACACGAAGCGACGCTGTGTTCGCTGCAGCGAACCTATGGAGGAGGCATCGGGTGAATGACCCGACGACCGTCATGAGTGACGCACATACACGCGTTGTACGACTGCTCGAACGTCGCGGCGTCGCGGTACTGGTCGAGATAGATTTTCCCCCCTACCGCGTAGACTGCTATCTGCCGGACTTTCACGCGGCGCTCGAGGTCGACGGTCCGCAGCACAGCGAGCGTGAACGTGTCGAACGAGACGATGAGCTCATGCGTGCGTACTCGCTGCCAGTGTTTCACCTGTCGACAGATCTGGCAGATGCACCAGACGAGTGGATTCCCCGCCTGCGGGAGTTCCTGTTGTGCACACAAAAGGACCTCGATGAGCGCCTCGAGCGCCGGGGGATGGTGGCCCCGTGGGTATGATCACCCCGAACAGAACATCAAGGGTAGCGTCGGTCCTACGGCCGGGCGTCACAAGGAGCGATGACGACTGTTCCTGGCTGTCGTCCACCCTCGACGAGGCCCTCAACCGACAGCAACGTCTCTGGGCATCGCCACAGCAGCACGTGCGCGGCAGCTCAGCCGGTACACAGTGCTCCAGGTCGCTGACGTTTCAGGCTATGGGACACCGCACGACGGTGCCCGCCCGCATCATGCGTATCTTTGAGGTCGGCCGACGTCTCGAGGACGCGGTCGTCGAGAACATGCGCAGCGCGGGCATCCTCGACGAGGCCAGCCCACAGCTAGACGCGGTGTACACGGACCCGCCCATCGTGGGTCGCATCGACTGTATCATCAAGCGCCCCGGCACGGGCGTGCGGCTGCTCGTGGAGATCAAGAGCATTAGCGATAAGCGGTTTGACAATCTACCGCCCGGGCACGGGTTTACACCGGCCAGTGGGTCCTCGCTCATGAAGAACTTTCGGGGCTACCTCGCGCAGTGGAACGTGTACGCGTGGGCGCCGACCGTCAATATCGAACGGGGGCTCATCCTGTTC
>DATEYD010000058.1:0-1526 GCA_035583445.1 Minisyncoccota bacterium | reverse complement strand
GGCTCATACGTGTGGCTGAACGAGTAGTACTGTGTGTCGCCGGTGTCGCCGAGCGCCTGTGCGACCTCGCCAGAGCCGTCCCCGTACTCGATGTAGAAGCATATCTGGTCTCCGTCCGCGTCGAATGCCTCCGACCGGAACTCCACCTCGAACCCTGCCGCAACGGGGTTCGATGAGGGACTCAGGTCGACGGACGAGGGCCCGACATTGTAGTATGATTCTGGCACGACGTCGAACCAGAGCCACGGCAGCGGAGTCATGATGGTCCGTCCGACGTGAGCCTCCCAGTCGCCCCAACCGATGTACCTCTCCTCGGTGAACCCGTACAGCCCCATGTTGTAGTACGGCGGACTCTCGCAGTAGGAATCGTACACAAACTGCTGGAGAAGGTCCACGTACACCTTCCGCTCGTCCCGGTCCATGGTCCCCAAGGCCTTCGAGTAGTTCTCGTCATATGCGGAGTGGATGTGCTCCGTCGGGAGCCCTTCATCCACGATCTCCCACCAGGGGCCCATGGGCGTCTGCACATTGTCACCGCCAGGCTCGAGCTCGGAACTCAGCCACACACTGAGGGAACTGCCCAAAGGCTCCGGTCCCCAACCCCAGTTCCAAACCCACACGTCATAGTCCCCGGAATACCATGCCTTGATGATCATCATGGACTCGGTCAAGATCTCCGGGGCGAAGCCGATGCCCGCCTCCGCGGCATCATCGGCCCACCGATAGACTATATCGCTCCAAATCGGGTCCGTGTTCGGTGCTTGGCACCTGATGTCAAAGAGCTCGTACCCCACGGATATCCAGCCCATCTGCACCGCGTACGAGCTCTCGTCCGCCTCGAGGAGACCGTCCCCGTCGATGTCGTCAGGATATCCGTTCGCCATGAGGAGGGCCTTCGCAGAGACAGGATTGAACGGCGTCTCGGGATCGATGTCCTTGTGCCAATATCCAGGCCCGATGACAGAGTCCGCCTTTACAGCGTAGCCTCCCAGCAACTCGGTGACAATGTAATCCTTGTCGAGCGTCATCATTATCGCCTGCCGGACTATCGGGTCCAGCAGGACAGGCTTGCCCGTTCCCCATGAAATAGTGCGCAGTTCGAGGGGGATTGCGTTGATTGCAACATCGCATATCCCGTTCTCCGACACAGCTTGTTTCACGACATCAACGGTCGAACCGACCCCGAGCGTGTTCTCGTAGACCCCGAGATCGCCCGTCACGACCACCGCATCCAAGTTTCCGTCGTTCAAGTTCTGCGCAGCATTTGCTTCGTCGGCGAAAAGCACGTAGAATATCTCGTCGATCTTCACTGTTCGCTCCTCACCGTAGTCCGTCTCCCCGTGATAGTTCGGAACCCTGGTGAACATGTACCAGGAGCCAGCCGATGACCCCCCGTAACAGAACGGTCCGCTGCCGATGAGCCATTCAGGATGCACAGAGTTCAGGAAATCCCCAGGCGACACCGTGCTCCACTGGAATTCTGGTATGATCGGAATCCCGCAGAGGTCATCAATGAGCGTGGCCTT
>DATEYD010000057.1:0-3872 GCA_035583445.1 Minisyncoccota bacterium | reverse complement strand
ATGATCAACAACGTGCCCACGAGGGGGATATAGAATGGCAGCAACTCCCTGAGCACGCTGCGCATCGACACCTTCGCGATATCGCAGATCAGGAAAAGGGCAAGACCCATTGGTGGGGTTAGAAGACCTACCATCAAGTTGAAGATCGCGACGATCCCGAGATGGACAGGGTCCACGCCCGCCGCGTGGAGCGGTACGGAGATGATCGGGATGACCAGGAGTGTCGCGGTGGTGCTGTCGAGGAACATGCCGGCGATGAGCAGGACCACATCGGCGATCATGAGGAGCACGAGCGGATCCTTGCTGAACGAAAGCAATTCCCGCGCGAATACCTGCGGGATCTGCTCGATCGCCATGATCCAGCCGAAGAGGGAGGCAACGCTCACGATGACCAGGATAGCCGACGTGCTCTTGAGGGTCTCATAGGCGGCGTACAGCACGTGCTGCAGGGTCAGTGTTCGATAGAAAAAGGCGGTGATCAGCAGCACATAGACCACTGTGATCGACGCGGCCTCGGTCGGGGTGAAGACACCCAGAAGCATACCCGAAACCAGCAACACCGGCGTCACCAATGCCGGGATGGCGGGCACGAAGTCCCGCCAGAGTTCCCCGAATGTCGGCCAGCGCTCCGCACGCGGATACCCACGCCGGAGGGCCAGGATCACCACGGTAATCATCAGGAGCGCAACGCAGATTAACGCCGGTATGATCCCGGCGATCAGCAGCTGGATGATCGAGACGTTGGTGACGGAGCCGTAGATGATCAGGGGAATACTGGGGGGAAAGATCGGCCCGACGATTGCCGAGGCGACGGTGACGGCACTGGAGAAATCTTTGCGGAAGCCGCGGGCCGTCATGGCCTTCACCTCGATGCGGCCGAGGCCGCCGACATCGGCGAGCGCCGCGCCGCTCATGCCGGAGAAAATCAGGCTCGCGAAGATGTTCACCTGCGCGAGTCCTCCCGGCACGCGGCCGACCAGCGTGTCCGCGAACTTGAAGATCCGTTCCGTGACGCCCGCTTGGTTCATCAGATTACCGACGAAGATGAAGACCGGCACCGCCACGAGAGGAAAGGAGTCCAGCGCGTAGGCCATCCGCTGACCGATCAGCTCGATCGGCAGGTCGTTCATCAGCACATATACGATGGCCGGCCCGAGGATGGACAGGACAACCGGCCAACCGAGCAAGAAGAGCAGTGTGAAGCTGCCGATAAGCAGGGCGGTCATGCGTCTCCTCCGGCCGAAGGCGGATGCAGGAGCACGCGCTCGAGATCGGGCTCTTCCGGGGGCTGCTCTTCCGCGAAGCTCACGTAGAGCGATCGGTTGCGGAATGCCTTCACGACCTGCACCGCCGATTCGACCGAGGAGAAGAGCAGCCCGAAGAACGCCGTGGAGAAGAACACCCAGTACGGAATGCCGAGGGTCGGCGTCGCGTTGTGAAGGTTCCGGAGCGTGGCGACGGCGACGGAATAGGCCGCGACGCCGAAAGCGGCGGCGGCCGTCGCCGTAATGAGCACCCGCAGGAGCCACTGGACACGCCGAGGGAGGACGGAGATGATCTCCTCCATGCGGATACTCGCCCCCGACGAGACCACATAAGGGAGCGTCACGAAGACGACGCAGATCAGTATGAAGCGAGCGAGCTCCTCGGCCCCGATGAAGGGCCGGTGCACAATTGTTCGCAGGAAGACCTGCAGGCTCGGCAGCAAGATCAGCACGATGAGCAATGCGAGGCCGAACCGGCGCATCGCCTTCCGCAACGGCTCCACAGTTCGATCGAGTACAGTGAACTCGTCGGGCTTGGCGCCCCCTGACGCACACGAGGGATTCGCGATATCGGACATGGCTCTACCTCTGCGAGATTCGGGTCTCGATGGCTCGCCGGGCGCCCCAGGCGCCCGGCGAACGGAGGGAGCGTCGAGAATCGAGTCCTACTTGATGGCGGAGATACGCACCATATAGGGCTTCCAGGCCGGGAAGTCTTTGTTCACTTCGGCGGTGACCCGCTGGCGGAACTCGTCCAGCTTAAGCCCATCCTTGACCGTAATGAATTTCATCCCCTTCTTCGTCAGCTCGCCGATCAGGTCCTGCTCAGCCTTCTGCGCTATCCGAAGGCTCTCCTGGGCAAGACCTTCCAACGCCTGGAGGATGGCCGTGCGATCCTTCTCACCGATCTGCTGCCAGGATTTATCGTTGATGAAGACGGGCAGCACGTTCTGCATGTGCCCTGTCAGCATCACGTGGCTCTGCACCTCATAGAGCTTGTTGGCGTTGATCATTGTGAGCGGGTTTTCCTGGCCGATCACCAACCCCGTCATCAACGCAGTGGGCAGCTCGCTGACTTCGACCGGGGTCGGGATCGCCCCGAAGCCCCTGATCATCGTGGTCCAGAGCTGGATCGGCACGCCGCGGAAAGGCTTGCCCTGCAGATCGGCCGGCGAGTAGACGGCCATCTTTGCCGTCATCTGCCGCGCGCCCCGGTACAGGCGCCCGACGATCCGCATGTTGCCGCCGGTCAGGAGCTTCTTGTTGAACTCCTGGAGCACATCCGACTTCTGCGGGTCAGTGGCGGCAAGGGCGTGGGGGCCGTCGCGGTAGGTGAACGGCGCGTTGAACACCGCGATGTCCTTGGCCACCCGATCGAGCGACGCAAATTCGTGATGCCCCATGGAGATCGAGCCGCTCTTGACGCCGTCGATCATTTCTTGAACGCCGCCGAGTTGCGAGTTCGGAAAGACGGTGACCGTGACGCGTCCCCCCGTGGCCTCCGGGATCTTCTTGGCGGCCTGTTCCGCGTACCAGAACTGGATATCCCCCTCCGAGCCGACATGGGCGTAGCGAAGACGAACCTGCTGGGCCTCAGAGAGGCCCGGCGACAGGGCGAGCCCAATGATCGTTATCACTGCTGCCAGGAGAATGCCGCGACGGTGCATGAAGATAGTTTTTTTCATTTTACCCTCCTTTTCCCTCTATGAAATGGATTTGGTAACGGACCCCCTTTTGGGCGCCTATCCTAAAGGCGCCTTATGGGTATAACTACTGATTAATACCTAATTTGTCAAACGTCTTCTTTCGCCCCGGTTAAACGGTCGACCTGTCGCATGAATGGCAAGGACTTCCCTGCTCCAAGCCGGCGATCATTAACGCACCCCGAATTCCGGAGTTCGTCAAAGGAGCTGATCGACATACCGGAAGGGGTTCTTGCGGACCATACGGTCACCCGACGCTTCAGCGCAGTTCTTTCTCGTCCTTGAACGTATCCCAATGGGAGACATTTACGTCACCCAGATCCGCCAGTGCCACAACGATGAAGGTGAGCGCGAGGCAGCCCTCTTCGAGATGGCCGCCGAAGCCGTTGCGCTCATCGGAAAAGTCGATGTGGGCATGGACGCGGCCGTCGATGATCAGTCCACCCATGGCAACCACATCCAATGGTTGCGGACTCTTTGGATAGCTCTCGGCCGGCGGCAGGTCATTGCTCATCACGACGTGAAAGTGCGAATGCCGGACCGAGCCGAATCCTGTCAGGATCACTGCATTCCTGATGGCATGCTCCTTGACGGCCTGTCGCAGGCCCAGGAGAATGTCGTCCCCCGGATTGATCCGAACCATAATGATGCGCCCGATTTCGGTAACGCGAGAGAGCATTGGAGTCTCCTTTCTGCATCACTGCAGCAATGTGTGATTGTGTTGACGATCCAAACTGCACAAACTAAACGACTACACGTCCGGGGTGAGTCTCCCAAGCTCGACATGGGCGAGCTTCTCCATTTCCTGCGCCACGACGGTCTGGTCCAGAGCCCCATGACCGGCTGCCCGGGCGGTGTTGTATATCTGCTGCACCGTCCCGGCGATGAAGGCCGGCGCCTGGAC
>DATEYD010000056.1:0-3554 GCA_035583445.1 Minisyncoccota bacterium | reverse complement strand
GTAGATCCAATCTCCAGAACCATCCGCACGTCTTCTCTCGACGACAGGTCCACGAGTGTCTCGTACATCAATCCGGTGTGCGGATCGCCCTTCCGGTGGTCCGGCGCGCGGGTATGCTCGTGGATCGGTTTTGCGTTCGGGGCCATGGCGTTCAACAAGCGATCCTCCCACGAACCGCGTTCTCGACGGCCTTCCAGAAATCGAACGGGGCTTGGCGGAGCCACTCGCGCAGCCCATCCGTATCGGATAGGTCGCGGTCCCAGGACTTGTGACCAACGTTGTCGTTCATCACGATATTCTTCACGCCGCACAGCGCGGCCTCGAATATCACCCTCTCCCCCGCGCAGACCATGTCCGGCAGGTGGACGAGCCAGCCGACGGATGAATAGAGTCCGGGCATATCCTTCAGCGGACGATGCGGGATGGAGAACGCTCTCGGTAGCTCGAAGCCGACGGATAAAAACGAGAGTTCGGGATGGTCCTCGATGTACCGGATGATCGACCGAGAAATCTTCCCGCCGCGGACCCACCCACCGACCACCAGCGCCTTCCTTGAGTCCCGTTGCACTCCGGGCGTCGGACGGAACATCTCCGTCTGGATCGCCAGCGGCAGCGCAATTCCGTCGACCCCGAGCCTCGCCTTGTGGTTCTCCAAGTGAGCCGGGGACAGAAAAACGTTCAGGGCGGACTCCCCGAACAGGCGCTTCGCGAGGTCCGGCCGGCCGATCTCCCGGCTGTCGTGCTCGTACTTGACGTACGGCCTCTTCTTCCTCCACAGCACATCGAGAATGACCTGCTCCTGCGGGCGGGCGAACTGGAAGAAATTATTCACGATCACGACATCGCACTCGTCAAGCACGCGCTGGTGGAAGTTCTGCGGAGTCACGCCGACGATATCGAAGCCCAGGTTCTCTCCTGCCGCCACGACGCACCGGTTCGATGTCTCTGCGCCACCGTGCGGCCGGGAATTATCTTGGATCCAGGCGACTCTCACCCCTGCTCCTTCGTCTGAGACAGACCGCGTGCCGCCATGACGCGCTTCCTGTGCTCCGCGATAAACTCTTTGAGGTCCTTCTTCCGTGCTTGCTTATTGGCCGCCGTCTCTGCTTTCCTACGAAGCGCCCCTTCCCGGTGCCACCGAGTCAGGTTCCGCAGGGAGTTCGGGTTCGCCCTCTCCGCCCACCCCATCACTTCTCCCCCCTCTTCCCGAAGACATCCTCGCGCGTGAGGGCAAAGCGATCCTTCGTCAGGTAGCCGCTTCCGTCGCCAGCGACCATGTCTTGCGTCTGGTACTCCATCCCCTCGATGCCGGAGAGGACCTTCCACTTGCCCCGCTTTTCCCCCAGGCGGGCCCTGCGCACGGCCTCTGCGTATTCCCCGGTGATGTGCATGGTCGGCCCGTTGCGAGCCTTGAGGATCGGATCGATATTCTGGACCTGGATCATCGCGATTCTCGGCAAAGCCATTCCCCCTCCTGGTGATGGGCGGGAGCCCAAGAAGGACCCCCGCCCCATGGTTGTCGGTTTACCGAACCGCCCCGGTCTAGCTCGTCGAGTCGTCGAGGTACGTGAAGCCGTCGGGCACCCCGGGCGCCCCGTCCTGCCGGACCACGAACCGGACGGCCGTCTCGTCGAACTCGAAATACCGGTCCTTCGAGGTGTCGATCGTCATGTTCTGCCGGACGCCCCACAGGTAGAACTCGAGGGCGGCGAGGATCAGGTCGCCCTTGCTTCCGTAGGGCCGTGCGTTCCGGGTGAGAATCAACGGGCTGCCGTTGAGCTGCGGAGGCATCCTGTCTCCGAAGAACGTGGAGCGGCCGTCGTGGTAGATCGGCTGCTTCTGGGTATCCTTCAGTTTCGAGAGCGCGTTCCGGGATGCCTTCCGGCTGATGTAGGTGAGGTTCGTGAAGTTCTCGTCGAGCTGCGAGTCCAGGTCGATCACGTCATCGTACGAGATCGCCCCGGCCGTTTCCCTGGGGATCGCGTTCGCGGCGACGTTGGCATCAACGAGGATCCCGGTCATTTCATTGCCGGTGCCGAGTCCGGAGATGACCTCGTGCTCGGTCTCCCACTGGAAGGCCCGCACGAAGAGCGACGTTACATAGTTCACGATGTTGATCGAGGAGTCCGCGATCACCTCGTCGGTCAGCGCGATCAGGCCGATGAGCTTCTTCGCGTTCAGCTCGACGTAGTCGAAGACCGGCTTCGTCCTGTTCTTCTCGGCTCCCTCGTTCGGATGGTATAGATGAATCCCGCCGAAGTAGGAGCCTGCGGCCTGGACCAGCCTCGGGATGCGCAGGGTCTGCGCGCCGAGCGGGAGCCGCCACAGCTTCGGGAGGATCGCCGACTGCGCGGTGGCGAACTCAATGACGGTCGCCAGGAACTCGATCGGCACGAGCACGCCGGCGTCGGTCGTGGTCAGCGGTCCGGTCACTTTCACGTTTTCGGCCTCGACCATCGCACCGTACTCGCGCATGTCGAGTCCCGATATTCGGGCCTGGTTGTAGTCGCCGCGGCACTTGAGGAACTCGGCGAACTTCTGCATGGCGGGCGACAGCGAAAGCCACGGCCCCGAACCGCGGGCCCCGAGCCCCTTCGCCAGCGCGATGGCGTCCTGCGGCCCACCGTCCCGGCGATACTCCTTGTGGAAGAACCGGGTGTCGATGATCGACTTCCCGCACGTCTCCAGAAGCGTTCCGTCCCCGCCGGGGAACAGTTGCGCCCGCTCGACCCTCGCCATGTCATCCTTGAGGGCCTTGATCTGGGGAAATTCCATCCCCTCGATTGCCTTCGCGAGAATCCCCGGAAGGTCCTTCATGTCGATCGTTACTTGCTGGTTTTCACCGGGCATCGGTTATTTCCTCCGTGAGCCGAAATAAAAAAAGCCCCGCACGCGGGGCCTTCGTTACGTTCGGCTGTCTGTTTGGGTTTAGGGGACGCGCCCCATGAGCTTGTCGACCTGCGCCTTGAAGACGGGACGGATCGCCTCGGCTACCGCCGCCACGGTTCGATCCCTCTCCTCGGCCTTCCTGCGCTCCTCCTCCCGGTTCTCTTTCGCGGAATCGCGGAAGACCAGGCGTGGAGGATCAACCTTCTCCGGAGGATTGTCTTGGCTCCCCGTGCCCCCTGCCCCGCCATCCGGTTCGGGCGGGAGGGTCGAAAGGAGCGGTTCCAGTTTCGCGAAGCCTTTTGACATTTCATCCAACGACTTCTTCAATGCCTCGATGGCTGCCGGGAGGTTCACGGTGCGCTCATCGATGAGCAGGATCTTCTCGTTGATGTCCTTCATCGGGTCATCGGGAGGAGCGGCGCAGCACTTTGGGCAAGGCTCCTCGAACGGCTTCCCGTCAAGTTCGCCTTTTACGACTTTGGTGTCTCCACAAGCTGCGCACTTCGGAAGCGGGGGCTTGATGGCTTCCGTCAGCCGTGCGAACTCCTCCGGCTGGCACTTCTCGCAGGCGGTGCCGATCTCGACACCCTCCTTGCAGAAGCGCACGATCTCGGCCTTGCAGGTCTCGCACTTGCCGGGCACGTCGACGAACCCGAACCAGCCGC
>DATEYD010000055.1:0-2884 GCA_035583445.1 Minisyncoccota bacterium | reverse complement strand
TCTGACAAATCCCCAGTTGATAGGTGGAATATCGCCAATGGATCAACGCCCTGACCCAGATACCCCATGACGTCCGTACCCGTAGGCAACTTCACTATGAGCGTCTGGAACTCGGTCAGGTTGAACCACTGCGGCGTCGCGTCGTAATCGACCTCCTGGCCGAACAGCGGGTCACCCGCGTTCCAGGACTGATAGGTCGTCGTGCGGCCCCAAGCAGGGCCGGCATAAGGATCGTAGTCCGACGGGTGGTATGCGGGATCGTTGGACCAGGATGGCCAGTAGTCGATCCTTATCGGCTCAAATGCCCATGCGCCGCCGTTGCTCGCGCTTTCGTTCGCCTTCACGGCGTGGAAGTTGTACTGCGCCACCGCGTCAAAGGTCACGTTCGCGATGCCGTTGCCATATGAGGCCTGCAGGTCGAAGTCCTCCATGTACGGTTGATGTATGCAGAGCTGCGCCTCGGTAAGCCATCTCGTCATCAGGGCCTCGTAGCCCCAGTTGACGTGCGCCACAGTCAGCAATATGTCGCCGTCCGTGTCGACGGCCATGTCAGACCATGTCCACTCGGGATAGTAGAAGTCCGCGTAGCCACAGTAGATGTCCAGGCGGTTGTTGCCCTCGTCATCGATCCAAGCGACCCAGGCATCCTCGTAGACGTATTGGTTGGTCCCCCACCATGTGACCGGGTCATCTGCTACAGGCATGCCCATCCACTCGTAGGCCGCCTCCCGGTTTAGCTCCACCGTGATGAGTGTGCCAAGCAGGTACCCGTCGTTCGTGTTGATGTAGTTCCTCAGGATAGGGCTTCCTCCGCCCCAGGTCGGGTACCAGTACGAGGTCCACCAGGCGTGATCGAGGTATTGCATACGAATGTGCAAGTTCGCCTCGGCTCCACCCTGTGCCCCAACGCCACCGAGGATTGGCATGAACTCTGGGCTATGTACATCCAAGGTGCTCACGTTCGTGGCGGTCATGTTCATCCTGTACGGCGCGAAGATGACGCCGTGGGCGCCGTCCTGGCCAGGATCGTACAGGAACGTGTATTGGCCTGAAGTGTTCGACAGTATGTAGTCCTGGTAGTACCATTCCGTTCTCCAGTCAGGGTTCCAGAACCATTCTCCGAACGGCTCCTCGAAGAAGTCGTACGCAGTATAGACGATACTTGGCCAAGTCGCGATGCTGATGCCAGACAGCAAACCGTATGCGGCCGTGTCCACCGTGTCACTCACGTTCACTTCGTACGTTCCCATCTGGTTGAACATCATCGCGTTCGAGAACACCTTCACACCGTTGTCCGATGGTGCGAACGCTGTGTCTCCTGGTAGCGCATAGGTTCCGCCCGGTGCGTCAGTGGCGAAGTGCACGGTCCCAACATACGTCAGGAACGTGCTGCCATATTGGTTGACTGCCTCGACTGTTAGGTCGTAGTATGATCCCGGTCCAAGCTGCGTCTCGCCAGTGACTACGAAATGGTCTATTCGGGGCGGCTCGGGCACCACTTCAACATTGATCTCGCCATAGATCGTGTTATCGACCGAGTCGGTGACGTTCAGCAGGAACCAGCCTGTAGCCGTGAACGTCACGCTGACGGTCACGTTGCTCTCTCCTGCCGGGACGGTGGTATCTGATGGCAGCACGACCTCCCCACTCCTATTGGAGCCGAACACGAGAGTCCCTGCATAGCCTTCGAACAACCTGTCGTACTGGTCGTAGACTGTCACGGTGACATTCTGCACTTCGTTCATAGCTACGAGGCCGGGCACGCCCGACAGCTCGAGGCGATCTGCAGCGGCCGCAGCGAGCACATCGACGTCCAGGTACTCACCTGTGAGGCTCGAGTTGGCAACATCGACGAGCATCAGGTCTTGCAAGCCAGCGGTCTCGAACGTCAGGTTGTCGAACACGTGTATGCCCGCATCGGTCGGCGTGAATGTGTAGTTGCCTGGCAGGGTCGCCGCAACATCCGTCGATGTTATGTTCACGGCTCCGTCGTAGTTCGTGAACACGTTGTCGTACTGGTCCCTGACGGTCACATTGAAGGACACGGGTTCTCCCGCGATTACGGGACTCGACATCGCGGAGACCTCATAGTGATCCGCCCGCGGTGCCGCAGGAGGTTGTTCCCAGGTGAACTCCACATACGGTATTCCGTACGGAAGTATCTCTAGCCTGTCCCACTCCTCCGCTAGGAAGGGATGCGTCGTCTGGTCCTTCGACCAGGTCCACATGTCGATCGGTCCCGTGTAGGTTAACACACCGTTCACGTTGTCGACGGCTAAGTTTCCAAGACCGAGCTCTGTGTTGTCCGACATCATCGGCTCTGCGTAGTTGAATGTCATGTCCGCGGTCGTGTTCATGATCCTCTGGTTGATCTCCCGATCGAGGATCGGCGTGCCGTCCGGATAGTATGCCTGCTCCTTGAACAGCTGCGGCCCGGTCGGGAACTCGATCACCAGGGTCTCGTTCTCAGATAGGTTGTGGGGTCCTGGCGCGTAGTCGTACGGCATCTTCTGGCCGTACCACAGGCTTCCAGGTGCGGTGTTGTCGTACGTGAATTTATTGCCTGGTGTACCCGGCGTGGGGTTGTATACATACGGAGCGAAGTCAGACTCCGGGTGACCTATGGTCGGCTCCACATAGTCCTGGAGATACAGCTCAAATGTCCAGCACGGATCCCCGTGTGTCTTGCCTCCAGGCACTACGGTTGTCTCGTACGCGTAGACGCCATAGGCAATCACTGTGGTTATGTCGACATCTGCTCTCTCAGGCCCTATCATGGCATGCATGTTGAAGCCTTCGAAGTAGGCCTCCGTCGGGGTGAAGGCCTCGTGGAGCCACCTGGTCATCATCGCTTCCATGCCCCAGCTGACTATGTCGTAAGAAA
>DATEYD010000054.1:0-1721 GCA_035583445.1 Minisyncoccota bacterium | reverse complement strand
ACAGCAACATCCGCTTCGTCGTTCTGGACACCTATGACCCCGGGGAGTTTGACACGACCGGAGACTCGCCGGAACGGGACTGGCTGTTGGAAGAGGTGCAGAAGCCCGAATTCACCGCGGCCGACTGGCAGATCGTGGTGTTTCACAATCCGCCTTACTCATCAGACGCTGCGAGCGACGCCGTCAAGACCCACTTGGTTCCCGTTTTCCGTGCCAACGGCGTGGACATGGTGTTCAGTGGGCATGCACATTTCTATGAGAGGTACGAGTATCAGAAGTACGGTTACGCCAACGACCCGATAGTTCAGTACATCGTAACCGGCGGCGGCGGTGCGCCGCTCGTTCCCATTGGCGCCGAGCCAACGGATGACGACGTGGAGAGGGTGTGCGAACTGAAGGCGTTTCATCACACCATTATCGACGTAGATGTTCCTGGGAAGTCGTTGACGCTCACCGCGGTCGATATCAACGGGACGCCCTTCGACACGGTGACGCTGACGCTCGACGGCCCGCGCCAGCTCTCGCAGGAGGCCCCGCCAACGGCGCAGTTGATTTCTCCAAGCGACGGGCTGAGCGACCCGGAAGATGAGTTTGAGGATGATTTCGATCGCGATCCGAACGAGGTGCTGGTGAACACGGCCCCGACCAGCTTCAAGATCCAGTTGGTGGATCCTGATGAGATTGACGACGACAGCGTCACCAGTTCCGCGGTGAGAATCGTCAAGGACGGCGTG
The DNA here is from genome assembly GCA_035583445.1 of Minisyncoccota bacterium. Classification (GTDB taxonomy): domain Bacteria; phylum Patescibacteriota; class Minisyncoccia; order 2-02-FULL-40-12; family GWA2-44-9; genus JAGOPO01. The sequence goes on along the minus strand of DATEYD010000054.1, from coordinate 987 downwards.
ACGATGTCTCCATCGGATTACGTCTTCGAGTATCAAGTGCAACAGGATGACCAAATCAGGCTCACGAGGCCCGGTGGCGCGGCCTTTGATCGCGGTGTCTACGAGATCCGCCTGAACGACACGCCGACGATCACGGATACACAGGACTGTGCGATGCTGCCGACCGTACTGACGGTCGTGGTCGAGCCATCTTGGGGATCGGTGGATTTGGTTCCTGAGGGGAGCACATGGGAGTACTTGGTCACTCCGTCCGAACCCTCACCGGATCAGGGCGGTAATACGTGGCGCGACCCCTTGTTCGATCATTCCTGGCCCTCCGGGGCAGCGCAGTTGGGTTACAGCTACGATCCTCCTGAGAATGACGAGGCAACTTTTCTGGGCTTTGGCGGCAATCCGAACGATAAGTACATCACCACGTACTTCCGCCACACCTTCAACGTGGACAAGACGAGCAACCACTTGGATTTGTTGAGCCTGAGCTTGGTGCGCGACGACGGTGCGATCGTGTATCTCAACGGTATCGAAGTGAAACGCACCAACATGCCGACGACTGGGACGATTGGCTGGAGCAGCCTGGCATCTGGCGGCGTCGGCGGCACCGAGGAGTCCACCTGGCGGGAGCCCTTGGCCCTCGATCCATCGTTGCTTGTCCAGGGAAGCAACGTGCTGGCCGTAGAGATCCACCAGCGCTCCGCGACGAGCAGCGACATCAGTCTCGACCTGGAGTTGAAGGCGTTCGGCTCGAAGATCACCACGAACGCGTTTGACCCAGAGGTCGGGCTGCTGGAGGTTTACGGCACGACGGGCGACGATGAGATTGCGCTTTCGGTCAATGGCTCCGATCATGTCACGCTAAACGGTCAGGAGCTTTCGGGGCCGGTCGACGCGGACGATGTTACAGAGATCAAGGTCTACGGCTACGCCGGCAACGACACGATTGACCTCTCGGGTGTCGACGACGCGGACTTCACCGCCCTTGCGGCCTCC
>DATEYD010000053.1:0-1982 GCA_035583445.1 Minisyncoccota bacterium | reverse complement strand
CGGCCACAACATCGGCACCATCGAGGCGCCCGAGTTCGAATTCATCACCGATCCGACCTGACAACTTCGAACAAGGGGAGGATTGTACAATGATAAAAAACAAGACAATAGTTGTAGTTGTGGGAGTAGAATCATTGCTTTTAGAACCATGACTATGGCAATCAAAGGAGACAGCTATGAAGACGAAGGTGGAGATATTGTCAAAAGTTGTGTTTGAGCGCATGAACGCATCCCTCGTCGATCCTGATCAGGCAGCCGCTTCCTTCAGCACACCATCGACGAACTTCACACCCTCGATGACCTTGGCGATGAGCTGATGACCGTTGAGCCGTCTCCAACTGCGTTCAGCTTCCAGCGCAAGTTTGAAGACCATCGTCAGCGTCGCCAACCTCGAGCCGCAACCCTTCGTCTGCCGCGTCCGATGCCGCACCGTCGCGAAGGTCGACTCGATTGGGTTCGTCGTTCGAAGATGCAGCCAGTGCTCCGCAGGGAAGTCGTAGAACGCAAACAGCACGTCTTTGTCCTTGTCCAGGCAATCGACGGCCTTCGGGTACTTGGCCTTGTAGCGCTTCTTGAACTCGTCGAAGGCCTTCAGCGCGGCCTCCCTCGTCGGGGACAGGTACATCTCGTGGATCAACTTCTTCGCGTCGGGCTGGACGCTCTTGGGCATCTTGTCCAGGATGTTGGACGTTTTGTGAACCCAGCAACGCTGTTCGGTGACCCCGGGGAAGGCCTCCTCAACTGCGGCCCAGAAGCCCAGGGCGCCATCACCGACGGCGAGCTTGGGAGTTGCGGTAAGGCCTTGACGCTTCAACCCTCGAAGAAGGGTCAGCCAGGATGCCTTGCTCTCGCGGTGGCCGTCGTGGATGCCCACGAGTTCCTTCTTGCCATCCTCCAAGGCCCCCATCAGCACGAGCATGCAAGGCCGGTCACGGTCCAGACGCACGTTGAAGTAGATCCCGTCGGCCCACCAGTAGACGTACTTCTTGGCGGACAGGCCGCGGCTGGACCAGGTCTCGTAATCTTTCTTCCAACCCTCCTTGAGCCGCACGACGTTGGTCGGGCTGAGCCCGGCCGCATTAGGGCCCAAGATGGCAGCCAGGGCTTCACTGAAGTCGCCGGTCGAGACTCCCTTGAGGTAGAGCACCGGGATCAGGGCGTCGACGCTGGGAGCGCGGCGCAAAAACGGCGGCAGGATCTTGCTTGTGAACTTCTCGCCATCGCGCTTGTCGCGAACCCGGGGCTGTGTGAGCCGAACCGGTCCGACTCCGGTGATCAGATCCCGTTCGGGCAGGTGCCCATTGCGTACAACCAGGCGATGGCCGTCGTCGTCGAGCAATGTTTGGTGGTGCTCCAGGTAATCGGCCACTTCGGTCTCCAGGGCCGCCTGGAGCATTCGACGGGCTCCCTCCCGGGCCAGTTCGTCAAGGACACTGCGCTGGCTTTCGACAGGTTCATCTCGACCGGGGAGGGCAATCAGGTTATCCTTCTTCATGAGCGTATCCTCTCTGCCCCTCTGCAAAGGGGCGGTTTTTGGTTCTCGCAAACCAAAGGATACGCTCACTTTTTCTACGCCCTCAAACACAACTTTCGGTCATACCTCTCCGCCCGAGTGGCATTAGCTTGATCGCGTTCGCGTTGACGCCGCCTTCAGTGAGCCCGTAGGCAATCGAACTGCCAGTCAGCGCCGGCCAATTACTACTCGTTGGACTGATCCCGATCGAGAGAGCTATATCCGGCGGGGAGCCCTCTTTGCCCGCAAAGTTGTCCACGAGCGCCGACACAATTCTCTGAGCCTGCTGCAATGTGGTCTGCGGAAAATCGGCTTGCTTGAAGTAAGTCCGCTTACCCGGAGTCGCGACCTGCTTGGTCTTCGTCGCTCGGGGGCGCTTCCCTGCTTTCTTGTCAGCCATCACTTTGCCCTCTGGTTACTCTCTGTCTGTCCAACAATGATAATACAGTCTGTACAAATCGGTAAACGC
>DATEYD010000052.1:0-13690 GCA_035583445.1 Minisyncoccota bacterium | reverse complement strand
TTGTCGTGGTCTGAGTGGACACCGCGTCTGCCGGGTGGAGGTCCGGCAGGCACGGAATCCGATCAGCGGGTGGCAAGCCAGCTTAGCGTTATGCCTGTCTGTATGGCGATGAATCCCAGTGCTCCGAGCGATGCTGCGGTGAATCGGGACGGCGCAAGGATTGCGCAGGATACGAGCGCCGTACTCGTTACGATAGCGCCGAGTAGGATTGCTACGGCGATTGCGGTTGCCACCGGCTCAGCCCTCTCAGAACTTGTGACAGTCGCTCATGGCCATCTCAAGCGCGATGTATTGCGGAACTTCGCTCACGTCTACTCCGAGTAGTCCGCAGACCGCCTTGAGAATCAGGTGCGCAGTGTCCAGATCGCGCGGGGAGGCGATGTCAGCAAGTTCCCCCGCCGCGAGGGCGATAAGCGCGATATCGCCTGCCGCTTGCGCGATTCTGACACGTTGAGTCTTGGTAAGGTAACCGTTCCCCATGGTCCGTGCCCTCTCAGATCGGCTCAGTCCTCGAGCAGGGTTCGGTAGGACACATGCAGCGTCGCACCGTTATTGATTACGTCCTGGTAGCGCTGCGTGACCTCAGACCAGGACATGATTTCCCAGAGCCACATACCGCCCCAGGACACGTATTTGACGACGATTCCGGCGGCCGGGTCGTCCGCTCCGTCGAAACGCATGGTATGGGTTGTCGGTCCGTATCCCTTGGCAGTGTCCATGGTCCGTGTCCCTTCAGAACGGCGGCGCCCTGTCCGTACCGCGTTCGTTCATAGTAGCACCCTGCGCCGGTATCGCGGGGCCGTTCCGGGATCGTTTTCCGTCCCACCGGAGGACCGAACCGCTACCGTCGTACGTGACTCGGTCGTACGCGACGGACGGCGCGTGCAGCGGATACCGGGCGCAGTGGTCCCGTTGTCTCCGGAGCGCGTCGCCTTTATCCTGCCCGCACCACCGCCCGTATCGGCAGTCTGGGCAGCGTACCCGCCACTCGTGGGTGTTGACCTTCTGTGCGTCGATGCCGTGCCGCTGACAGGCGGTGTTCCGTGCGAGGTCTACGCGGTGACGTTCCCAGCATCCGCAGTAGTACAGGACATGCACGGTATTCATCCGGGATCATTCCATCCCGTCCCATTGTTCGTAGTTCATTTCCCGGAACTCCTCTAGCGCGACCATTTCCGGATCGGGATTCACCCAAGCTATCGGAAACTCACACGAGTAACGGAAACCGGCCCTACTGTCCCACTCGCAGCACGTGTCATGCCATACCCCTAGGCGATAACCCAACGGCTGCCCGCGCCGCTTGGCAGCCTTCAGCTCCCTTTCGGTCCAACAATTCGGACACCAGTCGTGAGACCTCTTGGATCCCTCCGGGGGCTCTGCTGAAATCCGTTTCGGCGTCTTCTGCCACGTGCACCAGCGGGACCAATCCTGCGCCAGGGCGAGACCGGCACCGACGAACCGGGTAAGCTGCGCGTCCATACAACGCCCGTCGGCACGGGGACTGGACAACGCCACACTAACCTGCGCACGTGTAAGCGTCCCCAGATCGACACCCCGGGTCCTGACAACCTCGTCACCGGATACCTTAGTGCCGAAGTAAGTGCCTGACTGTACGTACGCGAGGGACGAGAAAGCAGTCTCCTCCCACTCACCGAGCCCACTGCCGATCGTGACGGGTAATGGGCAGGTAGTGAATACCGCGTCGGTTTCGAAAGCGATGACGGAATCGAGATCAGAGAGGACGGCCCTAAGTACCATGGCACGACACGTAGACGTGACGTATCCGGCCCACGCGAGTTCATGAAACGGCGGGAGTCGCAGACGCCCCGTAGCGTCCCGATACCATCCGACTTGCTGAGCGAGCTTGCCGTACAACGAATTAAGCGCGAGCTTAATACCCACATGCGCACCGTCACCGACCGCCTTTAGCGCCTGCCGTTCCCGGTAATAGCCTTCAATCCATGAGAACGGCTCCGGGTCATGTCCCGCGTCCCTGCAGCCTTGCGTATCGGGAACGTACTCCCAGCATTCGACAACCTCTAACGCCCCGCGTCCCGTGACCTTGACGTGCTCCCGCGTGGCGTCGATCTCCGGACTCCAGTACCATCCGGAGACTGTTCCCGGATACGCGATCGCTCCACGACTGTTACGACGGTATAGCGGGGCGGGCTGTTGGCCTTGCGGACCGCTGTACCGTACATGGTATAGCGCGAATTCCCTACATCCCGGGTTGCCATCATGACGAATCCATCGTCCGTGCGCGAGACACGGAACGCGTCGTAACGCATGAGGATAAGCAGAGTTGATGTCATACTCATAGGCGGGTAATTGCGTATCACCGAACTTGACGCATTCGAAACGCCCCCCTGCATACGCGAAACGTATTGCGGAAAGGACTCCCTCAGGCGTTGCGTTTTCGTTCCGCTCACTCTTGGCACCCTTGATACCCTTCCGACTCATTAGCGTAGCGGCAATTGCTCCCGGACCGTCCCAGCGTCCGGGCCGCAATCCGACCTTGTTAAGCCGCTTCCGCAGTTCCGCCGCTAACAGGACAAGATTACGTAACTCTGCACGGTTGTATTCTGCGATCTCGGGCAGTTCCTCTATCCCGAATGCCGCGCGCCGTAGCTTCTGCTCGACGATCTGGTCACGATATTCGAAACGCTCTCCCAGATATTCGTCGCAGGCTTTCACGAACGAACGTTGAAAGAAAGACAGAACGTCATACACGGTGACGGACGTCGATCCCGATGCTACTCGAAAATACTTGCCGCGTCTCCACCACACACGGTACTTGCCGATCCGTACGCCTGCCTGACGAGAAACTGACTCATGCCTGTAAACCCTAAGGACGTCGTCCCTGGACAGAGATCGCATCCAAAAATTGAAATCGTACCCGCCACCGTAGATGATGTGAATCGCTTTCGGATTGGCGCGCTTGGACTCGAGGAGAAAATCGAAAATCTCGCCCGTTGACAGCCCGGCCTTATTTACTAGCGAGCCCCCCACGGAATTCGCCAGTAGCACGTACCGGTGCTCTCCATCGACCGTCACCCCTTCCCCGTCCCACGCAAGAAAAGGACGGGACAGGTAAGCGCGTTCCTTCTCCCGCGCGTCCTTCTCCCGACCCTTCTCCGTGCTCTGCCACGCTCGGTTACGCGCGCGACCCCCGTCAGTCTCCCGGTAAACCGCCTGCCGCTGCGCGCCTGTCCGCGCGCGCGGTGCGGTTACTTCACTCAAGTCCGGCATAGATTTCATCGAACTCACTCGCGCTGTAGTGGTGAATGGTGTTCACCATGTACTTCCGGACGTACCGGGAAGGTCCGAGATGTTTCCGCGCGGACCGCCCGGCCCGCTTACGACGTGCGGTAGTGCCGGTGGCGAAAGAGGCGAAGGCATCGAAATAGGCGCGAAATGTCTCCGGACTCATGCCGGACTTGTATTTCGACGCGTCGACACGGGAATGCGCGTCGGACCAGTCCTTAGCCTGACGACGCGCTTTCTTGTATGCATAGTCGGTGGCGAATCCGGCGCGTTCGTACGGCGCTGTCACGGAAGCCCTCTCGCGCTGTAGGTGGAACCCCGTTGACCGGTGCCGCGAGCCGTGTAATCACTGACATCTCGCTACCGTAGCCTTGCACGGGGTAACACAAGGAATTCTCGTTTTCGCAAGCCCGTAACCCTATCCGGGCCGAGAACCACCTAGGGACCCTAAGAATCCTGCCGAGAGATTACGACTCTACGGTAGGACTCTCAGGGAGCTTTCACCTACTACTCGGCGAGATAGAACGTACTGGCGTCGCGCTCCTCGCCAGTCTTCGGGTCCTCGAAGGTGTAATCGGAAACCCGGAGCCCTCCGGGAATGGACAGGGCTGCCTGAGGATGCTTGTGCGCGCGCTTTCGACGCTCTACCGTAACCCGCTCAAGCTGGTCCCGAATTCCCGTCCCTCCGTCGACGAAAATCACCTTACGCTTGTCCTGCGTCATCGCGTGGACGATGACCATAGCGCCCTTATCCCCGATGTTGAAACGCCACTGAATGAGCGCCAGCGGGACGTCAATCAGCTGACGCTTATCCCGGACGACACGGAAACCGGTTCCGTAGGATTCGATCGACTCCGAGACGACGCCTTGACTGGCAAGAAACTCCGCCAACTGCTCTGGGGTGTCAATCTCGGAAAGGATATCGTCCGAGAAAAGCGGCGACTGTTCCGTTTTCGTCTGCGCGTAAAGCTCGGAAACCTTGTCATCGTACGTGGTCACATCGGTACCGGCCGTGTCGTCAGTCTTCTTCGCCATTGCGGTAAACCCCTTCTGGGTGCTCAGCATCCGCGTCCGGATGCGGTAGACTGTCCCTAGGGCACGACTACGTGCGGGCCCTAGGTGATGATCCGGGAAGACGCCCCTTTCCGTATCACTCGCCGATTCCCCCGGAGGATTTCCGACAGATGTTTCGTCCGTGAATCCCCATGTTCATGGATTGGATTCCCTTGCGGGATCCTCCGGGGGACCTAGAGCCATCCTAGCAGGCTGGGCGTATGGCCGGAGTCATTCATACGTATGTATGAAGGAGTGTGGGAGACATGGCAGAAGTTGACGAAGTCCTTACCTCAGACGGGCATGATCTGACACCTGAGGGCGACGCCGCCACCGGTACGGAATCCACTCCGCCCGGAGGTCCGGAATCCTCTCCCGTACTGGCGGGAGATGCCCAGGACGATGACGGCCGGTACATCGATACCCTGTTCTGGCCGAATCCCGACGGCGACGGACTCGTCCCGACGATCGAGCCGCAGAGGTTCGCGGGAATTCCTCGTGACGGTCTGGGAACGGTCACGGACACGATGATTCCCGCATCCGTCATCATGCAGCCGACCGATCCGGCGATGCCGCTCTTTCCCGCGAACCCGTTCCGGACACTCCTGCTCATTAGGTGCATCGACACGGAGGACGGGACGACTGACCAGCCTTTCCAGATCGCGTCGGACAAGAATCTGACTTACGGATCGCCGATTGCCCCGCCATCATTCCGCACCAATGACGGAATTCTCCGCATTCGGGACTACACGGGGGCCGTGTGGGTGCAGTGCCAGAACGCCACACACCCCGTCACCGTATCCGGATGGAGCATCGGGAAATGAGACTTACCCTTTCCTGGCGCCAGATAGGCGTAGCGCTGGGGGCTGCGTCAGCAGCCGCACTGAGTCTCGGCGTGATACCACCGCCGTGGGGTGACATTGTCACAGTGTTCCTTACCGCGCTGGCAGGTGGCGCGGTCGTACTACCCAGACGAGGGATGGAAGGGGCGGAAAGTAATGCCGATCGACACATTGATTAGTCTGCGGGGCGTAGCCCGATCATGGCTCGCGACACGGGACCGGATTGTGAAGGCGCGTACCCGTGCGGACGAGTCAGCGCTGTTCGCGGCGGACTCCGGAACGCATACGGAATTCCTACGGCAGCTTGTCCAGCATCAGCAGCAATTGGCAGGCGTGATGTTGGGAGTTTCGCTGGCGCCGCGCGAGATCGAGGCGCTCGCGGAGCTGTTCTCCTCGTGGAATTCTGAGGTACAGTCGGCGCGGCATTCGGTCGGTAATCGTGGCTGACGTGAACGACGCAGAGGCGATTCCGGCGGGAATCGACGAAGAGTCTCCCAACGCTCCGGACGATCTGTTCGTTCCTCCCCCATGGGAGTACGGGCCGGAACCGACTATGCGGGAACTCGCGTCGTCCTTGACCGAGCTGCATGAAAAGTTCGACGCCGTTCTCGCAATCATCTCCGGAATCAAGGATCAGGTACAACCCCTGGTCGATTCCCTACAGGAATTGCCTTTCCTTGGGAAGGCTCTACGGAAAGGCGGGAACAAGCCATGAACTTTGGTGAGACGCAGGCGGGAGTTTCGTAATGGGCGAGACAGAGGAGACGTCTCCCCCGGAGATGGTCGAAACGGTAGAGGAATCCCTCGCGGAAACCGTCGCGCCGGGATCCGTTACGACGCCGCTGGAGCCGGTCATGGCCAAGATTGACGAAGTGGCTGACCGGATCATCGCCCGGCTTGACGCCGTCACGCAGACTCAGTCCCCACGGGATGAGCACCCCGCAGGTAAGCCGTGGACACACCGGAAGCCGTTCCGGCACGGTGATGACGAATGACCGAGATCACCTTGGACCGTGCTCCGGTCACGGAGCAGGATCCCGATACCGAATACCCGTGCTCGGCTTGCGGCAGGCCGCTCACCTACGGCGGTGCGGGGCGGAAGCCGAAACGCTGCACCGACCGGAACGGTGGCGATCCGGAATGCTACGGGTCGCGGAAGTCTTCCGGTGCCAGAACGGGGCGTGCCGCGTCGAATGACAAGCTTGCGCAACAGGCGACGGATGTCCTCGTTTCCCTCAATGAGTTCGTCGGTACGGGCGCTTTCTTCGTCGGGTTTATCGGTACCGCTAGGGCGATTGCCGGTGCGAATGAGGACTTCGGCGTCCGTGCGTACAACGCGCTGGTCATGGACCCGTCGCTCTGCAAGATGATTCTGCGCGGCGGGATGAACTCCGGGAGACTGGCATTGTTGCTGGCTTACGGTATGTTCGCCGCGAAGGTCGCTCCGATCGCCGTGGGGGAATACCGGACCGCGCGTGAGGGCGCCGTGCGGGAGGACGAGGCGGCGTAATGATTATCGGGCCGCGCTCTCGGGAGCAGCTTTCCCGTCTGGGCCGGGAATGGGAGCAGGGCCAGCACCTGTTCATTTCCGGCGGGACCGGACTGGGAAAGACTACCCTCGCGCGTCCGATCATTCAGCATCGCGTGGATTCCGACGGGTTCGTCATGGTGATGGTCTGCAAGATCCGTCCGGACCAGACGATCCTGCGGGACTATAAGGGGTTTACTCGGTGGGAGAACTTCAAGAAAAGACCGTCCCGTTGGGATAACAAGGTTCTCTTGTGGCCCGATCTCAAGGGGATGCCTTTCACGAAGGCGCTGCCGATACAGCGGGAAGTTTTCCGTGAGGCATACGACGGACTTTCGGAGGTGGGCCGTTGGACTGTCGTCACGGACGACGCGCTGTACGTGTGCAGTCCGCGTTTCCTCGGTCTATCGTCCGAACTTGCCGGACTGCAAGTCATGGGAAGGTCTTCCGCGCTAACAGCGGTCACGCTCACACAGCGTCCGTCGCATATCCCTCTTGAGTCCTATGACAGCATGGATCACGCCTTCATCGGAGCGACTCGAGAGGATCTCGACAGTAAGCGGCTTGCCAACCTCGGCGGGCGGCACGCGGCGCGGGAGATACAGAACCGCGTTTCCCTGCTGCCGAAGTTCAATTTCCTATGGGTCCCAGTCAGGTCCGGTCGGGATCCCGAAGTGATCAACCTAGCGGAATGAGGGGAGGAAAGCATATGGAGCCGCACGCGCACATTTCCGCCGTTCACCTCATGGCAGGCATTGCCGCAACGGTCGCAGTTTTCGGCACCCTTCACCTACTGGCGTTGGCGAAGGATAATCGCTGGTCGCGGGCATACGTGGCCCTGGGTTTCTGATCTACATCAACAGGAGGAGTGCGAACGTGACAACCGTAGTTGAGCCGGTCAAGGACAAGCGAATTCCCGATCTCGCAACCCCGCAGACGTGGGACCTTTCCGACGACGAACCAATGATCGTTTTCGAGAAGCGTGACGGTCTTGGAACAATTACCTCACGGCACCGGGTCAAGGTGTCCGAGTGGGCCGCTTACGAGAGAGCCCACAGCTTCTAGACCCCCTAACCGCATTTCCTGGTAAGGGCGACCGGGAATCGAGGAGTAACCGTCAATCCCTTTCCGGGAAAGGAAACGATCCGCATGAGCACCACAGATCAGGCGGCAGCTGCCGCCGGGCCCGCCGTCGGCGCAATCCCTTTTACTATCGCGTCCCGTCCGCAGGCCCGGTACTCGGCTTCGCAGGCGTCCGTGTCCAATTTCCTCGCCGGTAGTTCGTTCCAGCCTATCCAACTTGCGGCAACGGGTTGGGTTAGGTATATCGACCTTTTGTTTACTGCCACGTTCACTACAGCGTCGGCAGCCGCCGTTGTCGCGGGTGACGCGCCGTGGAATCTCGTTGCCTCTGTCACACTGACCGACGCGACCGGTCAGCCGGTTTTCCAGCCGATCACCGGTTACAACCTGTACCTCGTGAACAAGTATCTTTCCGCTGGGAACGTGAATTCCCCGGATAACGTCGCTTTCGCGTCGAATCCGCACCTCGGGCCGGAGTTCGCTTACGCCGCGTCCGGCACCAGCGGGTCTGCCACGTTCCGTCTGAGGCTTGAGTTCGAGCAGGACGCGCGGACGGGTTACGGGTGCATCCCGAACCTGGACAGCAACGCGTCCTTGCAGCTTAAGGTGGACTACTCGGTTTACACGGTCGCGTTTACCGGTACGACCCCGTCGGCTGCAACGATTTCCATGCGCGTTTCCCAGCACTACTACGCCCCGGTGGGTACTAGTCTCGGCGGCGCCGCTGTGAACAACATGCCGATCGGAGCGGGAGACTACGTCGAAACCCGTTTCGAAACGCAGGCAGTTTCCGCCGCAGCGGAGAACACGGTTTCTCTCACGAACCGTGGCGGACTGGTCAAGGGCACTCTCCTGATTTCCCGCGCCGCAGGCGTCCGGACAGCCATCACGGCCGCGTCGAATGTCGGGGTAGTGCTCGACAATACCCCGATCTTCGAGGGCATTCCTGTTGAGGAATGGTACGCGCAGATGCGGCGCGCAACAGGGAATATCGGCGCGGACCTCACCACGTCATACGCGCCGCTCACGGCCGGGGTCCTCGCCGGATTGGATCGCGGCGTGGTTCCGATTCCGTGGGACCAGTTGAACGTACTGACCCGTGATTCGTGGCTGAATACGAAGGTCGGTTCGCTGTATCAGGTGAAAATCACTCCTGGTGCGTCGGCTACCACATTGGAGGCCGTTACCCAGTTGGCACAGGTCCGCGACGCGGCCGCGTTCTACAACCGGGGGTAGGCGGTTATGTCTGTCCAGACTGAGGACGTCATTTCTCCCACGCTCAAGGGGATGCCCGGAGTTTCGATGAGCGAGCCTAAGGCGCGTAGCGCTAAGGGAATGCTGACCGGTGACGGTTCTGTCGGCGATGCCGCTTTCCGTGACGGCGTGATCCTCGTACTCGTCGCGTGGGCTCTCCTGTTTTTCCTCGCTTACTCCCTCCGTCGTCACATCATCTGATCGAAACGAGAAAGGGTCTACCCATGAATAAGGCTGTCGGTTTCCTCAACAAGCCCCCGGTGGTGGCTATCGGCGTCGCACTGGTCGCGTGGGCTCTCCTGTTTTCCTCGCACATCATCTGATCGAAACGAGAAAGGGTCTACCCATGAATAAGGCTGTCGGTTTCCTCAACAAGCCCACGGTGGTGGCTATCGTCGTCGCACTGGTCCTGTACTCCCTGATCCGTCGGTTCGTCTAAGTTATTCGGGAGTGCGGACGTGAATTCTTCGCTTATGCCCGTCGGTGTGGCGGTGACGATGGCCGGAGTAGTGATACTCAGACAGGTCACTGTCGGCCGGGCTACCGCTATTGCCACGGATACGCGGGACCTTTTCACGTCCGCACTCCGGGGTGACGGGCAGGCCGTTGCGGCTGTCTCGCGCCGACGTGGTAAGAATCTGCCTGACGCTGACGCCGTCGGCGCGGCACAGGAGGGTTACGGCGCTGCATATGGGCCGAAGCTTTCCGAACTTGCGCAGTCCGCGAATGGCGCCGCACTGATTACGGAGATGAAGCGGTTAGCGGCAGTCGCGCGCAATCGTTATGTGTTCGGCGCTGAGGGGCCGAATGCTTACGACTGTTCTGGACTCGTGTGGCGAGCCATTCGGAACCTCGGATTGTATGACGGTTCTCGGTTCACGACTAGCACGTTTCCGGCTGTGGCTTCCGCTTTCGCGTCTCGAGTCGCCGTCGGCGCGGTCGGTGATGTCGTGCTGTGGTCGGGGCATATGGGTGTGAAGACCGGGCCTGACCGGTTATATTCGGCGCTGAATTCCCGGGTCGGTATCGTCACGACTACGATTACCGGCACGCAGTCCGGAGAGCCGTCGTATTGGCGGCTGTCCAGTGCTCCGGCCGTCCACACGCAGAATTGAGGGATGATGGCTTCTGAGGTTCCGTTTCTGATTGCGGGGACGGTGGCCGTGGTCGGCGGATTCGCGCGTGAGGGTCATTGGCCTGCGAATGGTGCTAAGGCTGTGATGGCGACTGGCGCTATGGTCCTTGTCGCGTCGGCAGCGGACCGTACCCCGTTAGAGCCGTTCGTCGTCGCGTTGGGTTGGCTTGCTGTGTTCGGTGCCGTATACGCGGCTACTCCCGCATTGACCGCTCGTAGAAAGAAGGGTTAGGGCCATGGATAAGATTATCGGGTTCTTCGTTGCAATGATCATGCTGTCGGCGCTTGCCGTCGCAGTTTCCAATCGTGCCAAGACTGCGCAGGTGTTGACGGCGCTCCTTTCCGGGGTTGCGAATCTACAGCGCGCGGCTGTCTCCCCCGTGACCGGGAAGTGACCCGTGAGCACGCTCATTCTGTCCACTGCACGGGATCCTGTACAGGCGACTGAGGATGACGTCCGGTCGACGTTGGATCCTGTGCAGCCGGAGAATCCTCCCGCTGAAATGGCGGAAGCTCCCGAGTACAACGAACAGGCGACGTATCCGTATAACGCTCTCGGACTTGCCACGCACACCGTTACCGGTCCGACGACCCCGTCTGAGCGGTACCTTCCGTGGCACGCGGCGCGCGCAGAGAACACGGATTACGCTGTTCTGATCAACGAACAGGTCTCCACTTCCGGCACGGCCGCCGCGCGCGAGCGGGCCGGGATGTGGGGTCACGGAACCGGGCAGCGTACGGAGACGATGGAGCCTCAGATTCGTGACGGCAGCGAATTCGGCGCCGACTATTTCGCCGCGCACGTTGTTGGCGCTAACCCGACCGGGGGCGCTTACATGGGATCTCAGATCTCGGAGAATCAGGCTACGGCGGTTGCTGCGGCATTCGCTGGCGATGCCTCTCACCGCGCGGCACAGTCGACTCTGTACGGCGCATGGTTGGCCGGCGACTCGTGAACGCGGAGACCTTTAAGGCGATCTGGGGAAAAAAGGTCGCCGGTATCCCTTTCGCAGCGCTGGCGTTGATCGTCGTTGTCGGCGCTCTCGGGTATTCGATGTGGAGGCAGCGCGGCGCTATGGCGCCGTCTGCAGCTGAGGACGCGACAGCGGAGGGTGACACTGAGGACAGTGGGCAGCCGTTGTTCCTGGCGAATCCTGTACCGTCCCAGCCGTCCGCTCCGGGTATCCTATCGAATACCGGTCAGCCGCCCACTAACGATGACTGGCTTCGTCTGGGTATCGAGTGGGCGCAGAAGAACAAGGGGGTTTCCGCCACAGAGGCTCAGCGGGCCCTTTCCGATTACTTGAACGGTTCTGCTCAGTCGTGGCAGGACGGGCAGTTGCGGGACGCCGTGATCGCGGCTATCGGGCTGCCTCCGGAGTTGCCTAGCGCTGCCAGTCCTACAGGCCCGCAGACGTTGGCACGCCCCGTCCTGTCTGTGAAGTCGAGAGGTCGTAAGGTCGCGCGTATAGTGTGGACGGCGTCCCCCGGAGCTAGCGGTTACCGCCTTCTGTTCAACGGGAAGACGCATTACACGCTTTCCGTGAACACGCTGGATTACCTTGTGAAGCGCGGGTATAACGGCTCGTGGTCGGTGCAGGCTTATTCGACTGACCCGAAGATCGTTCCCGCGACGTCCAACGCAATCCGGGTGTGACATGACTCCGGACGTCAAGGAGTTTCTTACCCTGTTTCTCGGTACAGGGTATGACGACGCTACGGCGGTCCGTGCACTGGCCATCGGTTACGCTGAGTCCGGTGCACGGGCTACCATAGTGAGCCGTCCGAACACGAACGGGACCCGTGATTACGGATTCTTACAGATCAACTCCGTGCACTTCAGTGAACAGAAGTTCCGGGAGCAGGGTTGGAATGCGCAGACCATGCTCAAGCTGGGGCCGAACATCGACGCTGGACGGTACTTGTCGGACGGGTGGAAGAATTGGCGTCCGTGGTCGACTTTCAATTCCGGGTCGTACTCGAAGCATGTCGCGCAGGCGAAGCGCGATGTGGCTGAATGGCATTCCGAGAAGGGCGGGACGAATCCTGTGTCAGCTATCAGCTCGGTCGCTGGAGACACTGTCGGCGCGTTAGGAAAGTTGAACCCACTTCCCGCGCTGATCGGGTGGCTTAACCCACTAGCGGCGACGATAGGTATTGCCACTCTCGGTATGGTTCTGCTCGGTGTTGGCGTGTGGCTTGTGGTCGGGTCGACGACGGCCGGTCAGACGGTTCTGAAGGGCGCGGCTAAGGCCGCTAAGGCTGTGTGATGGCGGCTACGAATTGGACCATCAACGGGGACTCTCCGACCCCCGTTGCAGAATTCGCATTACCTTACGACCTATTCCTGTACAACGCGGACCCTGCTAACGCGGTATATCTGGACGACACTCGCGGAATGCTTGCGTCGTCGGGCGCTATCCTCCCTCCGCTTTCCACGAAGATATGGAAGGCGGGTGACCCGTGTTTCGCTATCTGCGATGCTGGGTTAACTGCCCGAGTGAATGCGTCCAAGAATTCCGGAGACTTGCAGAATCCCGCAGCGATTGCGACGTCGATTCTGACTCAAGGGCTGGCGTCCCAGATTGCGTCAGCGATCAACCTGCAAGGCGTGCCGTCGATTGATAAACTAACGTTGCTACTAGACGAAACTTACGATCAGGACGGCGCTGCACACATTTCGGCTCAGATAGACGTATCGCAATACGCCTCACTGGTCTACTCGTTTTACGCGAACGACCCTGCTACCAATGCGGTCCCGCCGGATCCGGGATCTAATATCGGGTTCTTCTGGTATGACTCCACTGGGACTGTCCCGATAGCTCAGGATTTCGTCGTGGCGTATGGGGACAACAACCTGTTTACTGGATTCGAGAAGACGCGGGGACGTTTCAAGGTACAGGCTCCGACGTATAAGTCTGTACTTCAGACGTATAACCGTCCTGGCGGGACTGTACGGCTCTTAGTTTATGGGTCGTACCGCGTCAATTCCCGGAATGAGTTATACAGTCTAAGCGGTTACTATCAGAACACTGCCGCTACTGTCTCGTCGCTCGGGCTGGACCGGTTCGTTTACGTCCAGTCTCCCGGGGCTATGGCTACAGGTGTTTCTGTCGCGCCATGGATTCCCGTAAATTCTGGACTGTGCACGGCGTTATTCACGTACAACGCGGCTACTGCAGGCGCTGGGGTCGACTTTCTGGTGCAAGACCAGACCAACGTGCCCATCGCTGGCGTCCGTGGAGCGATCTCCGGCGTCGGAGGATTCACGGCGCAACAGTCGTTCTATATGCCTAACCGGCCGGTACAGTGTTTCTTGCGTAATCGGACCGGGGCAAACCTGTTGTCCCCGTTGCAGGCTGTATTCACGTGGGAGAACTAGTGAGCCCGGACGATGTCACGATCGGAGAGCTTTACAGGTCCTTAGACAGTTTCAAGGCTGAATGCCGTGAAGCTTTCCGGGATCTTGGGAAGGACGTTACGGGTACCAAGATCGTCGTTGAGGTGGAGCGTCCGAAAGTCAGACGGCTT
>DATEYD010000051.1:0-4649 GCA_035583445.1 Minisyncoccota bacterium | reverse complement strand
TTCATCCACGGAGGTGTTCCTCCAAGCCAGGTGGGAGGAGTAGAGACCTTCGCGCCGAAGCAGGGCGCCGATCTCTCCCGGCTTCCTGCAGGCGTCAGCTTCCTTGAGAATCCGCCGCTTGTACTCGGCCGTGAAACTGCGGCGCCGGGCCTTCTCGGGCACCTCGACCTCCGGAATGGGCAAGGCAGCTGTTGTCGGGATCATCACGCGTTCCTGACTCGCCCTTCCACATTAAACTTCCAGGGGGTCGGTGTCTCACGCATATTGGCAGAGAGGGGCGAGCTGCGCCGCGGGTCGATGGCCCCTCGCACGAAGGGCACCAAGTCCTCGCCCCCCCGCGCCCTCGAGCACGGCGAGATGCACCTGGTCGGTGTGGGAACCGCGGCTCTCTACCGCAATCCCCACGGTCGTTTTCCCGCTCGCCCCGCGGCCCTTCCGCGACCCACGTAAGTCTCGTCGGTTTCGATCTTGCCGGTCAGCGGGGAAAGCGGGTTGCGTCCCAGGGTCGAGCGCACCTTGTGCAGCAGCAATCAGGCGGTCTTGTAGCTGCCCAGCCCCGCGCTCCAGCCCCCGGGAGCCGCTGCGGCGTCGCGTGGGGCCTCCCGCCAGGCCTTGACCCCTTCGCCCGGCCCGAGATCGCGCATCGACAACCTCGCCCTACCCACTGCCGAGCTATAGAAACCCCTACCGGCCGGCCCATCGACGGCCGAGCATGTTTCGTAGCCGGTGTCCTCCAGCAAGGTTGTCAAGTAGACCACGATGGACTGCTCATCGTCGACGACTAGCACCTTCTTCATGTCTCTGGGTGCTCTTCCCGGCACCGCGAGATCGCCAGACGAGGGATTACCCCTGGGCCGGCTCGGGGCTCCGCTGCACCGGCGCAACAGCAGGCAACGCCATGCGCGACGCAGCGCAGGCAAAGCTTGCCATAGACCGGCGTCCAGGGTCAAGCACGGTCCTGGAGGGGGCCAGGATGCGTTGCGTTGCATCGCAACATGTCTGTGCTACAATTATGCAACGACTGACGTGAGGTCTCGAAACTATGACTTCCACCTCCCTGTTGGATGTCGTCCTTGACAGCGTGGCCGACGGTGTGTTCACGGTCGATCCGGACTTGCACGTCACCTACTGGAACCGAGCTGCTGAGCAGATCACGGGTTACGCGGCGCGGGGGATTCGGCGGAGCAGTGCGTCGAGGTGGCCGGCATGGTTTCGCACAGCCAGGCCATGGGCCGCGTCCTGGGCATCCTTCCGCCGGTGGCCCGCTCCGATGCGGCGGTGCTGATTCGAGGCCCAAGCGGCGTGGGCAAGGAGCTCGTTGCTCGAGCCATCCACCGCCTCAGCCAGCGCAATGCGCATGCGTTCCTCAAGCTCAGTGGTGCAGCCATCAGCGACGATCTGGGTGGCGAGGAGCCGCCCGGTACCAGGGCCAAGGAGGTCCGGGAAGGCTGACCGAAGAGGGGAGTGGGTTTCGTCAGGGGGGTCGTCGTGCCGGCTCTTGGGTATGTCCGTGTTGGCACAGAATCAACAGCTTTATAGAACAGTCTGAAACGCGGTTCGAGATGGCGCCTCGAACGAAGATTGTGGCGAGGAGAACAGAATGCACCAATTGGCCTACGCACTTACCTATGTGGGGATAGTGATCTTCGTCGTGGGTGTCGTGAGGCGCGTCGTTGCCTACAAGAACAACCCTATGCATCTCAGATGGGAGCTCTACCCGGTTGCTCACGAAGGCGGCGGGAGGGCTGCATACGGCGGAGGCTATCTCGAGGAGGTGGATTGGTGGAACAAGCCGAGAGAGACGTCGCGTGTGCGCGAGTTCTTGGTGATGTTCCAGGAGATATTTTTCATCAAGGCGCTCTGGGAGCACAACCGTTTCCTTTGGCTGGTGTCCTTTCCCTTCCACCTCGGTCTGTACCTGATCATCGGTCTCGTCATGCTGACCCTTTTCGGTGCAGGTGCGCTGCTGGCAGGCATGCAGGCAGATTCGGGGTTGATGGCGCTGGTCGCCGGGACCTCCACGATCGTCGCGCCCATCGCATTCGGCCTCTCACTGCTGGGAGCCCTCGGACTCCTGCTCCGGAGGCTGGGCGATTCAGAACTGCGGAAGTACTCGTCGTTTGAGCACTACTTCAATCTCGTTCTGTTCATCGTCGTCATGGGTGTTGCCCTGGCCACCTGGGCATCGGTGGACCGGACGTTGGAGATGGCACGCGGGTTCATCGCCGGCTGGGTCGTCTTGGACTTCAAGGCGCCGGACAGCTCTCTCTTCATGTTGCAGGCCGTCCTGGCCGTGTTCACGCTGGCCTACATTCCGTTCACACACATGTCCCATTTTTTCATGAAGTACTTCCTGTATCACGACATTCGCTGGGAAGATAAGCCGAACGTGAACGCACCCGAGATCAACAAGCAGATCGGCGAGGTGCTCAACTACGAGCCGACGTGGTCTGCTTCCCACATAGCCATACCGGGCAAGAAGACCTGGGCAGACATCGCGCTGTTCAATCCGGCCGCCGAACCCGAAGAAGACAACAAGACGGAGAAGTGAAGATGAACGATCCCAAGCAGTCCGACACAGCGAAGGACCACAAGCAGGTCAGCATTGGCGACATCGGCAAGAATTCCGAGCAGCTCACGACGGTGAAGGCCGACGACCTGATGCCCTTGCCCGGAGACGTCGATTTCGGGGACAAGGACTTCGAACCCCTCCCCGACTCCACCAAGGAGAAGTATGCCTGCATCCTGGACGACGTGAACGTCCTGCAGATTCCCATGCCGAAGAGCCGGGCGGAGGAAGAAGCGCTGGTCAACAAGTTTCTGGACGGGATGCGCAAGCTCTTCGACAAGCAGAGCAACTGGACCTTCCTCTCCATGCTGGAAACCACCATGGAGAACTGCGCCAAGTGCAACACCTGCTCGGACGCCTGCCACCTGTTCCAGGCCAGTGGGCATAACGAGATGTATCGCCCGCTCTTCCGCTCCGAGATCTTCCGCCGCATCTATAAGAAGTACGTCAAGAAAGAGCCCTTTGCGCGATGGCGCAGCGGCGATGTGGAGCTGAACTGGCGGACCGTGGCTCGCCTGGGAGAGCTGGCGTATCGCTGTAATGTCTGCAGGCGCTGCGCCCAGACCTGCCCCATCGGCGTGGACAATGCACTGATATCCCGCGAGATCCGCAAGATCTTCAGCCAGGAGATGGGTATCACCGTCCCGGAGCTGCACGAGAGAGGCTCCATGCTGCAGCTAAAGGTGGGTTCCTCCACGGGCATGACCAAGAAAGCGGTCATAGACGCTGTCGAGTTCATCGACGAAGATTTCTCGGAAGAGACCGGCTATAAGTTCAAGACCCCGTGGGACGTGAAGGGCGCGGATATTCTGTTGATTCACAATGCGGGCGAGATCCTCTCCTGGCCCGACAACATCGCCGCCTTCAGCATCATCTTCCAGGCGGCGGGGCTTTCGTGGACGCTCTCCAGCGATCTGGCGGGATACGACAACATCAACTACGGCGTTTTCTACGATGATGTTCAGACCGCCAGGACGGCCCTTTTGCACGCCCAGGCCGCCAAGAATCTAGGGGTCAAGAAGATCGTCTTCGGCGAGTGCGGCCACGCTCACAAGGCCCTCACGGTCATCGCAGACCGCATACTCCCCCCGGGGCTCCAGATTCCGCGGGAGAGCTGTTTCCCACTCCTTCGAGACATCGTCTTATCCGGCAAGATCAAGTTCGATCCAGAGCGCAACAACTTCCCGGTCACGATGCACGATCCCTGCAACGTGACTCGCCTGATGGGCATCATCAAGCCTCAGCGGGACATCGTGCACAAGCTCTGTCCTCAGTTCCGGGAAATGAACCCCCACGGCGCCCACAACTACTGCTGCGGCGGTGGGAGCGGCTTCGCGGTCATGTCGCGCAGCAACATCACGCAATGGCGCTGCATGGTCGCGGGGCGCAAGAAGTTCGAGCAGATCCTGAACGCTTTCGAGGATTGCCGCGGTCCGGATGTCCCGAAGTACGTCGCTGCACCCTGCTCCAATTGCAAGGGTCAAATCCGGGACCTGATCGCCTATTATGAGCTTCGCGAGAAAGAGAAACTCACCTATGCCGGTCTCGTCGAGCTGATCGTCAACGCCATGGTCGATGTGAAACCGGGATTCATCAAGTGGGAAGATGCCATGTAGCAGTTCTCGCACCCCTTGAACCGTGAACAAGGAGTCAGATCATGGGCGAGCAGCAAGGTGGTCGGAAGAAGATCCTCATCCTGGATGACGAGCCCAGCGTCGTGACTTATCTGGAGACGCTTCTCCGGGACAACGGCTACGATACCGTTTCGGCCAGTGATGGAAGCGAGGGCATGGAGAAGGCGCTCAGCGAGAAGCCCGATCTCATCACGCTCGATATTTCGATGCCCGAGAAATCCGGAGTCCGCTTCTACCGGGAGCTCAAGGATTCCCCCGACCTGGCCTCCATTCCGGTGCTGGTCGTCACCGCGGTCACGGGCTACGGAGGGAAGCCCGAGGATTTCCAGAAGTTCATCAGCAGCCGGAAGCACGTCCCGCCCCCGGAAGGGTTCGTCGCTAAGCCGATCAATCGCGACGAGCTGCTCAAGGAGATCGGGAACCTGCTGTCTTAAGAGCCTGTCCGT
>DATEYD010000050.1:0-1095 GCA_035583445.1 Minisyncoccota bacterium | reverse complement strand
CGGACTTACCTAGTTGGACTCCGGCAAGTTTATTCCAGCGCTCGAGGGCCGCGCTGATGTCGCAGAATGACCCCAAGCGGCACTGTCACGTTAATCGGAAATTTGCAGGCCAAATGACCATGGCCGCAACGGTTCACGCTGCGACTGTCGCTTGGCGCCATGTCAGCATAGCCTGATCGCGAAACACGCGCAGGGTTCGGCGGGAGGTCAGATGGCGTTGGATGTTGAACACATTGTAGACGGCGGCGTGGATTGAGAGAAAGCGCTGTGCCGATCCGGGTGACTTGAAGCGCTTCATTCGTCGTTCGCGTTGTCGCAATGGCTGATGGGAATTCTCTGCCCGGTTATTCTTCCAGCGACCTGTGTCGTGCCGCCGCGCAACACCAAGTTCGCGCAGCGCAGAGCTGTAGGATCCGAGCTTGTCGGTCACGATGGTGGCTGGAGTGACGCCCTGCTTCTTCAGGAGTTTTCGCATCAGCTTGAGCGCCGCCTTGCGGTCTCGCCGTGGTTGAACGAGGATGTCCAGGACCTCGCCTTCGCTGTCCACGGCACGCCAGACGTACAACTGTCTGCCGTTGATGGAGACGAACACTTCGTCGAGATGCCACCGCCCGTCCGGCCGAGGCCGTCCTCGTCTCAGCTTGCGCGCAATGATCCCGCCGAACTTCAAAGCCCAGCGGCGGACCGTCTCGTAGGACACATCGATGCCACGCTCGGCGAGCATATCCTCGACGTCGCGGTAGCTCAGAGCGAAGCGGAAATAGAGCCAGACGGCCTGCTGGATGACGATGCTCGGAAAGCGGTGGCAGCGGTATGAAAGCTTGTCCATAAGCGAATGCTATACGGCCCGTCCGTACCAAGCCAGTGTGTTACTGTGACAGTGCCTCGCACTTCACCACGCCGATGCCTGACGAAAGCGGACATGCTCAGGGAGCGCGATCAAACCCGAAGATGCGTTTCCAATCGTTCTTCATGCTGATCACGACCCAGCCGTCCTTCTTCGCCTCGTCATATAGGTCCTGAGTGAAGGTGCCCACTTTCGTGTCGGGAAGGCCCTCTGCTGGTCCGTAGGCGTATTCGCGCTTAGCGTCGTCG
>DATEYD010000049.1:0-30216 GCA_035583445.1 Minisyncoccota bacterium | reverse complement strand
TGCTGGGAGGCTAGGATTCGAACCTAGATTCAGGGATCCAAAGTCCCTTGTCCTACCATTAGACGACCTCCCAAATGACACCGCATTATACGAAATAACGTGAGAAGAGTCACGGATGGCACAGAAAATTAGCGCAATCGCCTAGGTCTGTGCCAATAACGAACGCGCCACCCTGCCCGAGGGCGGTGTGATTGGTGATATACTAAAGGCATGTTCAAGGTCGGCCTCACCGTGGTCGTCATCGTGTGCGTCGTCATGTACGGGTTTCTCCTCTCATCGTACTTGTATGAGCAGGATACAACCCTTTCCAGTTTCCTGTCGGGCGCCATCCTCAGTCTGACGGGGTTCGGCGAGAACGATCAGCTGCTCCGAGTCAATCTCCGCAACTATCAGTTCTCGATGTACAAAGGCGGCGAGGTGTACAATATCACTCGTGTCGCGGCGACAGGCAACCCGTTGAATTCGACACGTACGCCGACGGGGAAGTTCCGCATTCTCTCGAAGGAACGCATCCATATCTCCAACCTCTCCGGTGCGATCATGCCGTGGGCGATGCGGTTCTATAAGGGATATTACTTCCATGACATCCCGTTGTGGCCAAGCGGAGAGATCATCAACACGCCCTATTCGGCCGGATGCATTCGGCTCTCGAGCGCCTTGGCCCCAGAGGTATATACGTGGACACAAGTTGGGGCGCGGGTTGAGATCTATTGGGCGGAGCTCGTGAAGGAAGAATCGAACCCCATGGTGTATTGGCTCTCGCAGGACGGGTTCCGGAACCCGATCGCGAACGAGGTAGCATTCACGTCCCGGAATTTCCGATGGCAGGATGTGACGGTCATTCCCGCGGCGGAGCTGGCAGCGCTTCCGATCGGCGATACACTGTACTGACGGCGCTGTGCATGCAGACGCCCTTCGCGGGGTGTATAGTGGATAGGTATTCCACTCACTTATTCATATGAAAAGGGGAGGCGCAAGTGCAGTGTACGGGGTGGGGTTGATCGGGGCCCTAGTGTACTTCATCCAGGTCGCCGATTCCTTCGGTGCGGGGGTCGTGGGCGTCCTGAAAGCCCTCGTATGGCCCGCATTCCTCGTGTATAAGGCGTTCGCCGGGCTCGGATAGGGATTCAGTGCTTCGCCGGTTCACGCCACGATGTCGGGCTGATTTTGACATCAGCCATTTAATACTGTATAGTACGCTCCATGCGGCATAACAAGGTTCACATCTACGGAAAACATGCGGTCATGGAAGCGCTTTTGCATGCACCACACACAGTCAGCAAGGTCATGCTGATGTATGGGCGGCACGATCCGGAGCTCATGCAGGCGATTCGACACGCCGGCCTTCCGGTCCAACAGATCAGTTCAGGTCGCAAAGCGCGCGACATCAGCGGTGCCGAAGCTCACCAAGGGGTGATCGGCGTGCTGTTGGTCAACAAACTCGTACGCCCGTACGACGAATTCATCCGCTCGCTGAAGATGAAACCGGATACCGCGCTCGCGCTCCTAGGAGAGATCAAGGATCCCCATAATGTCGGGGCGATCATCCGTACGGCGGCGGCGTTCGGCGTGTCCGGCATCCTCATGCCACAACACAACCAGGCACCCATTACCGGCGCGGTCGTGAAGGTGTCCGCAGGCATGACGTTCCGCATCCCCATCGTCGAAGTCGGGAACGTCAATACCACGCTTCGTGACCTGAAGGACCGCGGATTCCATGTCTACGGTCTGGAAACGACGGGAACCGCGCCGGTCCAGCATGAGCAGTTCACCGAACCGTCAGTGTTCATCCTGGGCAACGAGGCGGAGGGTATCCGCACCAAGACGTCGCAGCTCTGCGATACGCTATTGTCGATCCCGATCCACCCCCGCTGCGAATCCCTGAACGTCGCGGCCTCCAGCGCGGTAACGTTCTATGCATGGAGCCGCCAGCATCCCCAATCGCTGCAGGAGTAGCGTATAAGACGTATTCGTGTTATAATATGTTCCGGAGGTGTCCATGTCGGCTCGAACGACGTGGCGTAGCGGTCTGAGCGCGGAAGAGATCCGCGCGCGTTTGCAGGAGCGTCGCGAGCGTGATCGGCAGGCGAAGCTTGCCAAGGAAACGGAGCGGCGCGCAGTACGCAAGGAACTCATCCACGCGTTCGTTCACGTTCTCGCTGTCGTCCTCATCGCGTGGGTGGTCGTCACCATCGGGCAAAGGCTCTTCGAGATGCTCTCCGCCTGGATCAAGGGCTAGCCATGTTCGACACTGACACGCCCACGCCGTTCCGGGCTCCTGTGGGTATGTGGCGCGTCGTCGAGGTCGGGTGGGATGGAGGCGAGGAAGCGCTGGCCGTGGTCGATGCGATCCATACGGACCCCGACGACCCGACGATTCCCTACCGACGTCGTGGACCGCTGCACACCATCATTGGCGACTACGACAGTTTCTACGAGGCATCGACGGTCGTCGATGAAGCGCGACCCCCCTGGCGACGGCTCGCGTTCAACGATGAGGGTGTCCAGATGTGCGGCTTCAGGCCTGGCAACGGAGGACTTCCAGAAGCAGGAGCGGAATCCTGAAGACGGGGCTGACCGAACGGTCGGCCCCCTTTTTTGCTTTCAACAGCATGTATTGACGGTTCCTCCAGAGGAGTACAATGGAGGTATTGTGTTCGTTCGTACCAACTAACATTCGCGCATATGACAACGTGGGTCTATGTCGTAGCTGCAGTGGTCGTGGTTGCGTTGGTATGGTGGTTGATGCGCCGGGGGAAGAAGAAAGGCGGGGAGGCGATGGGTATGCCATCCCAGCCGCCTTCGATGCCCCCGCAGAACCCGCAGATGTAATCTGACAACAGGCGCCCCTCCAAGGGGCGCCTGTTGAGTAGGATTGGCTCTTTTCAACATCCCGAGATGAAGAAACGTGCTTGATTTGATAGAATACACTCAGAAGCTCATCGAAGCTCGTCGAATCGACTTCCATGAGCCACTATTCAAAAAGGCTCGTCCGTACTTCGGATCTTGAATCAGAGGTCCGCTGTTCGCAATGCGACAAACTGCTGGCCAAGATCGACGTGCGTGAAGGAGCGCTGACCATTAAGTGCCTGCGCTGCGGGGAGCTGAATTCCATACTCTGCAGCGAAGAGGTACTCATCGTCATAATGGACCTCGAGGGGACCATCCTCTACATCAACAATGCTGTTGTAGAGGTCACGGGATACACAGTCTCCGAGATCCTGGGCAACAAGCCGTCGCTCTGGAACAGCCACATGTCCGAAGATTTCTATATCAAGATGTGGAACCGCATCAAAGACGACAAGCAACCATTCCGTGGGATTGTCACGAACCGACGCAAAGACGGTTCGCTCTATGAGGCAACCCTCCATATTTCACCGGTCTTCGATGCGCGGAAAGATATTGGTATGCTTGTCGCGGTTGAAGTCGTATTGAAGAGTAATTCGTTAACCGCCCTGAAACCGTAATAACTTTCAAGAGGTCCATGAGACCCATACGGGACGACATCTATGGACTCGCGGAAATATTCGCCGCCCTTTTCCTCTTCGTCGCACCAAACCAGCGACGCTGCAGGTGAGTATGTGCAGAAGGGTCGGCGCAGACGCGTGAGCACACAAACCGCTCGACTCCTCATCATTATCGCCGCCGTTCTTCTGATCAGTGCAAGCGTTGCTGGCGTCCTGATCATCCAGCTTCAACTGAAACAAACGGCCCAATTTGGCGCGGGCGAACACCTGCATCGGTTGCAGGAGATCCAGACATCACGACTCGATATTGCGCGCGCACTTGGTGGCGCAGCTGGCGAGTTTGTTAGTGCTAGTGAGGTAGTGACGAGGGACGAATGGCAACGCTTCTCCAGCGGACAGAGCATTGAAAGCATTCTGCCAAGTTTCGTGGCGCTCCTGCTCATCGACCGGACGGTAGAGGGATACGTGGTCCGATACGCCGGCCCGAGCGATCAGGGAGCAGAGTTCATCGGGACCGACCTCTTCGCCGATCCGTTGTTTCGTGGTGCCATCGAACAGGTGAACGATGGTTCTAACTATGCGACGAGCGATGTGTTTATCGGGGCGGACGGGAACAGACTCGTCATTATTTTCTTCCCATTTTCCGACGAGTCGGTCGAACGCGGCGTGATCGGGATCGTCAGAGATATGCAGCAAGCCATGGCCGAGCTCGTAACTGCTTTTGATAAAGATAATGAAGTGCCTGGCGTCCGCATCACGACCTCAACAGGTCTGAGCGCGGAGAATGCGGTGTATACCACGCTTGCCGATGATCGTTCGGCTCAATGGGTGCACACGACGTTCGGCATTGGCCAGCAATCCTCTACGGTGGAGGTGGTCGTTCCCTTCGATTTTGGTTCGTCGGCATTCGGGCGTTTTGTTCCATGGTGGGCGGGGATTACCGGAGGGCTGTTGAGCATGGGAATTGTCGGGTTCCTCATCCTCATCGAACGGCAACGGTATCAGACTCACAATGCCGTCAATGACGCGACCGCACGATTGCGTAGTCGAGAGGTCGATCTCCGGGAGGCGTTGACGGACGCCCAACGGTTCCGGCAGGCAGTGGAGCAAAGCGCCGACCACATCATTTTCGCCGATCCCGAAGGTACATTGATCTATGCCAACCCTGCGATTGAAAGCGTCACCGGTTTCGCGCCACGGGAGGTCATCGGGAAGAAAGTAGGCACGTCCCAGCTCTGGGGCGGTCAGATGTCGAAGGAATTCTACCAGCAGCTCTGGCACACGATTAAGGTTGATAAGCTACCGTTCCGGGGTGAGATCCGCAACCGCCGGAAGGACGGACGGTTCTATGACGCCTACGCCGTCATCTCTCCGATCTTGGATGATGCCGGCAACCTCCAGTATTTCGTCGCGACCGAGCGTGACATCTCACGCGAGAAACAGCTCGAGCGGCTCCAGAACGAGTTCGTCTCGATTACCTCACACCAGCTGCGCACGCCCTTGGGCGGTATCCGCTGGGTGGCGGAGCGACTCATGCGCAAGGAGCAGCTCTCGGAGGACGGCTACAAGTACCTCCAGGACATCCTGTCGAGCGCCCGCAATCTCTCTGATCTCGTGGACCTCCTCCTGAACGTATCACGTCTCGAGCAGGAGGGCGGGCCGGGGGTGCGCCCTGAGGTGTTCGAATTCATACGATTTATGGAGGAATTCCTTGCGGAGATGGCTCCTGTCGCAGACAAGAAGCGCATTGCGTTGAACTTCAGCCCTGGAGACCTGGATGTGCAGATGCAAACCGACCGCGCTGCACTTCGCAACATCGTGCAGACCTATGTCTCCAACGCACTTGAGTACACGCCCGCGGGAGGCCGTGTCGACATTCGGATCGATATCCTCGGAGACGATGTACGCATCTCAGTCCGCGATACGGGAATCGGCATACCGGAGGAGACCCAAGGCCGCCTGTTCACGAAGTTCAGTCGGGGAGAGAATGCACGAGCAATCAAGCCAGGGGGCACTGGCCTCGGACTGTACCTAACGAAGAAGGCTGCAGAACTCCTCGGCGGCACGGTCTGGTTCGAGTCTAAAGAGGGGAAGGGATCCACGTTCTACGCCCAAATACCGAAGGTTACCAACGTCAGCGGGGGTGGTGGAAAACCCCTTGCTTGATGAAGTGACAGCAGGTACACTGGTACTACTATGAACAAACCGAGTGTTGTGATTGTCGAAGATGACGAAGTACTCCTCAAGGTGCTTTTGGATGAACTGAATGATGCGGGTATTGACGTTTCATCGGCATTGGACGGCGAGGAGGGACTCAAGAAGATACAAGAAAAACGCCCGGATCTCGTGCTGCTCGACCTCCTTTTGCCGAAGAAGTCGGGTTTTGAGGTGCTTGAGGACATGAAACAGGCTACCGAGACCCGGGGGATACCGGTCATGATCCTGTCGATGCTCGGCCAGGACGAGGACATCAAGCGAGGATTAGGCCTGGGAGCCAACGACTATATCGTGAAATCACAACATGCCGTTGGTGAGGTCGTCGAGAAGGTGAAGAACTTCTTCACGAAGGAATCTCACCCGCCGGCGAAGTAGATATACATCACATGCGGAGGAGGGATATTATCACGATCGGCGTTCTGCTTGCCGTGTTTGTTGTGCTATCCGTCGCCACGATGGTCGTGATTGCGGCCACGTTCGCGGACACATCTCAGTCTGATTTTGATGCGGGCACGTATAGCAGTACGCAATGGGATACCAATCACGTGGAGTTGACGCCCGCAGCGTCAGCGGGGACGTTCACGTCCCGGGTGTTCGATAGCGGGAGCGCAGGGACTACATGGGATCAGATCGCATGGTCGGAGACCCTGACGACCAGCACCACCCTGTTCGCGACCGACGTGAGCGCGCAAGTATGGGTATCGGCAAACGATGGGACTACGTGGACCCTGGTCAATGCTGACTACAATGGGGGCGATTTGAACGGGAGTCAGGGGGGACTGGTTGCGGACAGCAACGGGGATCTCTATGCGTTCCGTCTGGACGCGGTCTGGCGTTCCACTGATGGAGGAACGACGTGGACACAGCGAACCGCCCTCTATGGAAGCGGTTCCGACGTTGCCTATGAAACGGTCACCAGCGACAATACCCTTTACATCATTGCTGGCAATCAGGGTGTTTGGCGCTCAACCGATGGCGGTGCTGCCTGGACGCAGATGAATGCGGACTTCAATGGCGGCGGCGGTAACGTACTGGGACTCACTGCAGTTGGAACGACGCTCTTCGCGGTCGACAACGGCGCCCAAGTATGGACATCCACGAACAATGGCACCACGTGGACCGTGGCGAATGCGGATTTCAATGGAGGGGATGGCAACACCGAAACCGATTCCATGACCGCGAATCCATCGGGTCACCTCTACATTCTGAGGAACGGCGAGGTGTGGCGTTCCACGGACAGCGGCGTGAACTGGACGCAGCAGACGAGTAATTTTGGCAGCTCAACCGGTCTATTTATTACATGCGATGGTAGTGGAAACCTCTCTATCATAGATGGCGGGGAGAATGTATGGCGTTCCACGGACAGCGGCGTGAACTGGACGCAAATGGTAGCCAATTTCAACGGCGGCGTAGGGAATGTCGGAGGGCTGGCACCCGTTGCGGTCACCACCGACATCACATTCGAAGTGCGAGCGGGGGATACCGACCCTCCCTCTGGCGGGTTCTCCGGCTCCCATACGACTCCTGGCGGTTCCACGCTTTCGAGTATCACTGGCCGCTACTTTCAATATCAGGCCACGTTCGCATCGGGGGCGGCTGGCGTGACGCCTGAACTCAGCAATGTGACCATTACCTATACGCTGAGCGGAAGCCCGACACCAACACCGACGCCGACCGCGTCCCCCACGGGCAGCCCGACATCAACACCGACGCCGAGCACTGCCCCAAGCGGTGGAACCTCTGGAACGCCGTTGGACGTTACATTCTCGGGAATCGCATACCCGAACAGCGACGTAGAGATACTGCGGCGTACGGAGCAAGATTCTTTGTTCATCTCGCACAGCCGGTTCCACGCGAGCGCCGACGGAACCTTCTCGATCCCGCTTATCGAGCTGCCACAACGATCATATTATCTCTTCGCGATTCGTGCATGGGATGCCCTTGGTGTGGGGAGTAATCTACTATTCTTCGACCAATTGGTCGGGGGTTCACACACGTTTTCGGATATCATCATCCCACCAACGGTCAGCGTCCAGCGTACGGGGACAGGCGGCGAAGTTATCAAGGTTTCTGGATATGCGGGAAGTGAAGATGAGGTACAATTAGAGCTAGAAGGCAAGGTTTGGCATACCGTTACCACAGATTCTGTTGGTCATTGGCAGCACGAAGTGGAGGTGAGCACATTGACGTTCGGCACACACCAGATCCGTGCGAAGAGAATACGCGCGAACGGCGACAGCAGCACGTATTCGTCCTCTTACTCATTCAAGATCGGTGCCGCCGAGGATACACGGATTGATCTGAATAATGACCAGCGGGTGAACATTCAGGATTGGAGCATCTTTCTGTTCCGATGGGGCTCGACTGACACAACACTCCAATCAACTCTGGATATGGATGAAAACGGTATCGTGAACATTATCGATTTCAGTATATTCTTACGCGCCATGCGCATTTGATGAACATGAGGAGGGGATTGCTCATTCTCGGACTTATAACTGTCGGCATCGCTGGCAGTGCAACCGTCGCCCACGCCGCGACGATGTATCTCTCGCCGGCATTTTCGACGGCGCCAGCCGGAGGCCAGTTCAGTATTGATGTGAAAATCGATACTGAGAGCGCCGCTATTAATGCCGCTGAGGGCACGCTGCAATTCGAAGATGATCTTATCGAGTTTGTAGGTGCGGATCTCGGGAATTCCGCGTTCAGCCTTTGGCTCCAGGAACCGACTGCGGCCGCGGGGACGATCACCTTTACCGGGGGGACACCGAAGGGTGTAGCTGGCGGTGCACTGCATATCGTGCGATTGACGTTCCGAGCGCGCGGAACGGGCACCGCTCAGTTTTCGTTCAGCAGCGGAGCGATCGCTGCGAGTGATGGAAAGGGAACCAACGTGCTTACCGGGACGAGTGGTGCGAACGTCTCCATTGGTGGGGCAGCGGTCACCGCGACGCCAACACCCATCACCTCGGTTGCTCCCGGGATGACGCCGACCCCAACACCTGAGGCCCCTGTGACTATCGTGCGAACGCCGGTACGCGCGACCAGCCTTCCCCCGCAACCCGCGTTACGCGTTCCCTTCTATCCCGATCCCGCTCGTTGGTATAACCGGATCGGGGAGGCCATCGTGCTCTGGGATGTTCCAGCCGATATCACAAGGATTTCGGTCCTCGTGAATGAGGATCCAAATACGGAGCCGACACAAACGGAATCCAATCTCACCACGGGTAAACGGCTCGGGACCCTCGACGAAGGCGTGTGGTATGTACACGTGCAGTTCCGGAACAGCATTGGCTGGGGACCGGTTGCCCATTACCGCATCGCGATCGATACGACCGTTCCGCTCCCGTTCGAAGCGGAGATCGACAATTCATCCAGCGATAATCCGACCCCAACGATAACTTTTGAAAGCGCCGATAGTCTTTCGGGCGTCGAACATGCCCTCCTCTCGCTCGATGGCGGGGTATTCACGCTCGCCTCAGGGTCACCGCTCATCCTCCCTCCACAGGCTCCCGGCATGCATACGGCGGTCATTCGTGTTGTCGACGTTGCAGGCAATAGTACTGAGGACGACGTTCTCTTCGAGATTCTCCCGCTGCCGACCCCGAGTATCGACTTTATTACGACGTGGATCGAAAGTGGTGACGTCGTGTTCGTTTCCGGTAGTACTCTCCCCTCGATTTTCGTGGACGTAACCGCGATGGATGACGATGGGGTGGTCGTGTTCCGAGGAGAGACCCAAAGCGGCGAGAACGGAAGTTGGGGATTACGGTTCGGGGAAGAGCTCGGGTATGGGAAATACAGGGTTATCGCACAAGCAAGAGATAGCCGCGGTGCAGTGAGCTATCCCACGGAATCCGTTGATTTTTCGGTTCGATCCGCACCCATCATCTCTATCGGTGCGCTCAATCTCGGATTGATCGAGGTCATCATTATTGCGATCGCCCTTCTTCTTGCAGCTGTCGGCATCGGCGGATGGTATGTCTCTCAATATCGTCTCCGGAAGTCATCCTACAGTGAGATCGCGGTACGAGATATGGAGAAGATGAACGTCATCATCAAAGACAGCCTGACGAACGTCACCAAGCTTGTGCACGGAGAATCGAAATACTTCAAACAGAAGACTATGAAAGAGGTCGACTTGCATTTGGATCGCGCCACGAAAGCAACAGGCGACATTTCTCGCTACGTGACCGATATGGTTCGAAAGACCCGATAGAGATCAGCGCTTCTGGGTGAGCTGTTGCTCAAGTTCCCGGATGCGCTCTTTGAGTTTGATCATCTGCTGCTCGCGATCCATCATCACGGCATTGATCCGCTCCAGTTCCGATGTACGAGCCTGTGCTCGCTGTGCCGCACGGAGCTCGGTAACATCTTGGATGATGCCGAGCATGGATTTCACGTTCCCCTGGCTGTCGATATCGAGGCGGCCCCAACCATGGAGGATCCTCGTTTCGCCGCCTGATTTCCGGATGATTCGGTATTCTCGGTCGAACGGCTTCTTATGTCCGAGCACCTCGGTCCGGAAATAGTCCAGCATGTCTTTGCGATCGTCCGGATGGATGAGGGCACCCCATCCTTCGGTGGTGCGTTCGTAATCCGGTCCGATACCGAATATCTCATCGAGACTCGGTGAGCTTACCCAACATTCCGAACGTGCATTGAAATCGTATGATCCGAAGTGGCCGATCCGTTCAGCTTCCTGTAGATGATTGATAGCCGTCGCGTATTCGGATACGTCCTTCATCGATCCAATCATACGGTTTACATTGCCTTGGCCGTCCTTGAGAAAGGAACCGTTATCCTCCATGATCGCGTAGCTTCCATCCTTGTGGCGGAATCGATATATCGCGTGATATTGTTCACCAGAAGACTTCGCCTTTTCCAAAATGGCAAGCGCCGCAGTTCGATCCTCAGGGTGAATCAGCCCCGACCATTCATCGATCGTCCCCGCAGGGAATTCTGCCGGATCGTATCCAGTAACATCCTGAATCGATCCTTCCCACGTGAGGCTGCCGCCGGGTATATTCCAGTCGTAGAGGATCTGGCCGGTATGTTGGGCTGCGATACGGTACCTTTCTTCCGAAGACCGAAGCATTTCGACCGCCGCACGCTGTTCGGTAATATCTCGAGCAACACCTAGCACCGCGACGACCGCGCCTTCATTATTCCTGATTGGACTGAGACGCGTACTCAAGAATCGCTGGTTTCCCTCAAATGTATTGAGGGCTTCAATTAGGACAGACTCACTAGTAGTAAATACCTTCTGAATCGAAGCCCACTGATGGCGTACCGTCTCCGGATCAAATAGGTCCGCTACTTTCTTGCCGACGATCTGATGGTACTGGCGGCCGAGCCACTGGGCCGCCGCACGATTTATGTATTGGACGATCCCCTCGCGGTCGAGTATGAAAATAGCATCGGCAGCGAATTCAGATAGTACCGTGTATCGTTCAGCGGTAATGCGCTGTTCTTCCTTCGCGTGAAGCTCCTCGGTTAAATCGGCGACAATGCCGAATAGACGAACGACAGCATCGGTGACCGGGTCACGGTATGCTCGGATATGCTGGGCGATCCAGCGGATACTTCCGTTGGGAAGCACGATGCGATGTTGAGCAGTCACGATGCCTGCCACACGTACCCCTTGTGCGTCACTGATTGCCTTTGCAACCGCTGCGCGATCATCGGGGTGCACGAGCTCGAGGAAAGCATCGCTCGTCCCGGCAAAGCGACCCATAGGAACGCCGAAGATCTCGTAGACCGGCTCGGTCCACTGCATCACGTTCGTGTATGGTGTGAACGTCCAGACACCGCATCGAACCGCGGACTGCAGAAGCTCGAACAACTCACGCTGTTCGCGCGACGTACCGAGCGGTGGGGTGGGAGCATCTGCCATCACGACCATTATACGCTATCGGTGTCCCGTTCCTATGAACAGGGATGGTATACTGGCGGATATGGAGGGAGTCCACGAATCACGGCGCTCCGGTTTTTGGCAATGGACACTCGCCGCGGTACTTGTTGCCGCGGTATTTGTTTCCGTGATCTGGTTGGTGGAATTTGTGGACAGCGAGCGGGGGCATGACTACTTCCATCAACATCAAACCCAGATCAAGATCGTCATCATCGCCGTAGGCGTCGTCTCGGGTATTGTTTTTGCTGCACTCGTCCTGAGCATCTACGGGTCACGTGAACGAGCGGAGCGGCTGTCCGGCCGACTCACGGGGGAACTCGAAGCGGTTGCACGTGCATTGGCGCGTAAGAACGAAGAACTCGAACAGCGGGTTACTGAACGCACTGCAGAGCTTTCACGGAAGGCGACAGAGGCCGGACAATCCCGTTCCGCGCTTCTGAATGTGCTTGAGGATCTGACGAAGGCAAAACGAGAACTTGAATCCGCTCGCGCCTACGATCGCGCTCTGATGCGGAGTATGGCGGACGGCGTGATCGCAGTTGATCGGGGAGGAACGATTACGCTCATGAATGCGGCAGCCGAACACATTCTGGGGATCAAGGCGCAGGACGCCATCGGCAAGGAAATCACAACGATCGTCGTGAAGGTCGACGACCAGGGGATACCGATTCCACGCGAACAGCGATTGCATGTCCAGGTGATGGAAAAGGGAAAGCCCGACCTTGTGTTTCATGACGATCGTCATTCCTATGTACGCACGGCCGGATCATCATTTCCGGTTGCAGAAGATGTCGCGCCCATCGTCGAGGACGACCGCATCATCGGCTCTATCAGCTCGTTCCGCGACATCACCGAGCAGCGGCAGATCGAGCGCACCAAGGATGAGTTCGTCTCGCTTGCCTCACACGAGCTCCGCACACCACTCACCGGCATCGGCTGGTATGCTGAGCTTCTTCAAGACGAGAAGAACGGCAAACTCACCCCGACGCAGCGGGAGTACCTCAAGGAGATCCTCGAATCAAATCGACGTATGAGCTCACTTGTCGATTCGCTCCTGAACGTTTCACGGCTCGAGTTAGACACATTCTCGGTGGAGCCTGAAGTCGTCCACGTCGCTGTGCTCATGAAGGACGTACTTGGGGGGTACATCGCCCCTATCGAGGAAAAACGGCTGAACGTCCTTGAGGAATATGACCCGTTCGTCGGCGATATGGTGCTGGATCCGCGTCTCTTGACCATTATCGCCCAGAATCTCATTTCGAACGCGGTGAAATACACCCCAGTCGAAGGCACGGTGACCATCCGTCTCCGGCCGGAGCGTGACAGCGTCGTGTTGGAGGTTTCGGACACCGGCATCGGCATCCCTTCCGATGCGCGGAAGAATATATTCAAGAAGCTGTTCCGAGCTGACAATGCACGATTACTAGATCCGGAAGGCAGTGGACTGGGACTGTACATGGTGCATACATTGATCGAGCACATCGGCGGGGATATCTCATTCGTCTCGGAGCCTGAGAAGGGGACCACCTTTACGGTGCGGCTTCCCCGTACCGGGATGGTGCCGCAGAAGGGTCAGCAGCAGCTTATCATCGGCAGCGCGCGCTTCTGATTGGCAGGAATGCTGCCCGTGCTATATTGCCGCTGTCTGCCATGGAGGAGTCATGATCCAGAAATACAATAAGCTGGTGCGGGATCGGATTCCCGAGATTATCCGCGCGAAGGGGCTCATCCCGGTCGTCCACAACGAACGGGATCCGCTCCAGTTCACGAAACGGCTCCGCGACAAGCTCCTGGAGGAGGTCAACGAATTCATGGAGTCGGGCAAACGCGAGGAGCTGGCCGACATCCTCGAGGTCGTCCATGCGTGCGCCGACTTCATGGGGATCGGCTGGGACCGCCTCGTTGCCATCAAGGAGTAGAAGCGTCGAGACAAGGGAGCATTCGCGAAGCACATCATTCTGGATGAGGTCCGCGATGAGTAGCACCGCATGGCCGATCCCGCACGGGTCGGCCTCTCTTTTGATATACTGAACCTATGGCCAACGATATGCCGACGACCGATGCGGAATGGAAAGAGATGCTAACCCCCGAACAATACCGTGTCATGCGCGAAGCGGGCACTGAGGCTCCGTTCTCAGGAACCTATGCACAGGATCACGAGCGCGGCATGTACGTCTGCGCCGCGTGCGGCCAGGAGCTCTTCAGCTCGGACACGAAATTCGATTCGGGGACCGGCTGGCCGAGCTTCACCGACCCGGTGAACCGCGAAAACATCGACCTCGTGCCTGATGACCGAGGAGGCATGCATCGGACCGAGGTTCGGTGCAAACGGTGCGGTTCACACCTGGGCCACCTGTTCGATGACGGCCCTCCCGAGAAAGGCGGTAAACGTTTCTGCATCAATTCGGTCTGCCTCATGAAGAAGCCTATGGAATGACGCGACCCGGGAATCCGGGTCGCGTATCATATCGGAGTGCGGCTATGGCCGAGCGGTATGGTAGACGCCGACGAGGGCGATGAGAAAGGCCATGACCACGGGGCCGATCAGGATGCCCAAAGGTCCGAACACGGTGATGCCTCCGAGGACGCCGACCATGGCGATCAGCGGATGCATGCGCGTCGCGCTGCCGATGAGCTTCGGCTTCAGAATGTTGTCCAGAGTGCTGACGAGGAACGTTGCCCAGAGCCCGAGGCCAATGGCGGCACCGATATTCCCGCTTACGACAAGGAAGACGATCGCGGGGATTTGTATCAGCGCCGTCCCGATGGATGGGATGAACGATGCGGCAACCACCGCGCCCCCCCACAACGCAGGGTTGGGAACGCCGAAGAGGAAGAATCCCAATCCCGCGACCAATCCCTGGATGACAGCGACCAGCACATTGCCGCGCACCGTTCCGCTGACCACATTACCCATCGTCTTCGTTAGACGTGCACCTTGGGTCCCCGGGAGCGGTGCCATGCGTTGCAACGCCCGCACGATATGATGCCCGTCACGGACGAGATAGTAGAAGAACAACAGCAGGAAGACGAAATGGAAAATGACACGGCCGAATCCGGCGAAGATATTCCCCGTACTGGCCAAGAGCCACTGGATGCCCTGCTGTAGCACCGTACTGATCTGTTCGGGATCGAGTTTCGCGTTCGGTACGATGCGTTCGATCCACGACTGAACGGCATCGGTCATTTGAATCAAGTCTGCAGGATCCGTCTGCGCACGCAGGTAGGAATAGATGTCTGCAGCCTCACGGACGATTTGATATCCCGCGAACGCGAGCGGGATCAGAACGGTGATAAGGACGAGAAGCGTGATGAGAAGGGCAGACCAGGACGGGCTCTCGCCAAGCCAGCGGGAGAGTCGGCGATGCGTAGGCGTGAACAAGAAGGCGAGAACGGATGCCAGGAAGAGGGTATTTGCGAACGGCTTCAGCATAGA
This sequence comes from Minisyncoccota bacterium, assembly GCA_035583445.1. Lineage (GTDB taxonomy): Bacteria > Patescibacteriota > Minisyncoccia > 2-02-FULL-40-12 > GWA2-44-9 > JAGOPO01. The sequence goes on along the minus strand of DATEYD010000049.1, from coordinate 15,182 downwards.
AAATGCCAGATACAACACACCGGCCATGAGACCCACAAAGATGACCGTTTCAATATGTTTCCGTTCCATGTACCTCCAGTATACCGCAGGAAAAGTCAGATGCGGACCATCCGCAGTGGAGAACGGTTCGGATCTCCCGGGGGATTGACAACCATGCATATGTACTGGTAGAATATGACGCTACCTTTACAACAGATACACCTGTCGGGGATACCGAATTCCCGTCACCAAACAAGAGGAGTAGCTTCACATGAAGCAGCGTTACCTGGGCCTCGCGGTTGCCATTCTGGCGATCGCGGCCCTCACGATCATTGCCTGCGGCGAAAACACGGACACCGGCACCTCGCCGGCCCTTCCGGTGGCGACCAGCTCCACGACCACGAGCACCGGCCAGCCGGCCGGGCAGCCGGCCGCGGAGCAGCCCGAAGCGCCCGCCGCGGACCCCGGACATCCCGAGGTCATCTACCAGGGAGGCAAGTTCGTCATCCTCAACCCGACGAACCACGGGGTCACGTACCGGATGTGCACGTTCCAGATCTCGGATCCCTACACGATCCACAGACAGGGCTACCTCGGACAGACGGACAACGTGACCGCGTCGAAGAACACGAACAACACGGTGATCCCGTGGAGCCTCTCGGACTTCGACCTGAAGTGCGGTCTGAAGATCACGGTGCAGGTGGACCCCTGGAAGGGAGGCACCGACTGCCCCAAGGACGCCTACTCGATCGACGAACGAGGCACCTTCCTGCGTGATCTTTCGACCGGCGACTGCGGGTGCGACGACTACGAGGCGCCGGTCATCTCCGGCAACCTGGGCGTCGTGCCGGGCTCGACGAGCTACACCTTCAACAAGGGCACGATCGCGCCGAACGGCGGGACCTTCAATCCGACGCTTCCGCAGACGGTCGCGCGTCCGGACTACGGACAACCTGCCGGCTCGTTCTCCACGATGTACACCCTGTCGTACGGACCGGCCGCGCTCCAGTGCTCGGTCTCGAAGACCTTCACGGAGGCCGTTCCCCCCAAGGACGCGTCCTGCGACGACTTCACACCTCCGAAGATGGGCGGCGAGCTGGCGCTCACGGACCAGACGGCGACGCAAGTCACTGTGACGCGGGGGAACATCCTCCCTGCCGGTGGCACCTTCAACCCGACGCTGCCCGCGGTCCAGAGTCGACCCGCCATCGGTCAGCCCGACGGTACCTTCTCGACCACGCATTCGGTCCTGTACGGACCGGTCGAGCTCCAGTGCGTCGCGAGCAAGGACTACAGCGTCGCCATCCCGTCGCAGGAGTGCGTGCCGGAATGGACCGAGCTCGATCCCGAGATCACCTACGGCGAGTGGAGCGAATGCTTGCCCGAGGGCCAGGACGCTGCGAACATCGTCATCCCATCGTGCAAGCCGACGTGCAGCCAGTCGCGTACCGTTCGCACGATCATCAGGGAGCAGAACTCCTGCACGCAGGAGGTCCGCGTCAAGAGCGACACGACCACCACGGAGCGGCGTCCGTGCGAGTGTCCGGCGACCTGCGAGAGCGTCCCGGCATCGAGCAGCGCGGCACAGAACTTCGGACTTCCTGACAGCAGCGACGCGACGGAGACCAACTGGGTCAACGACAACGTGAACCCCGGCCCATACGAACTGTACGCGAAGCCCGACAACTTCCAACACTCCTGCACGACCGCGAACTTCTCGGCCAAGGTCGTCCTGCTGAAGGCGGGGACCAAGTACTGGTACTTCCTGAACGTCACTCCGGGCAAGTGGCTCTGCTCCGGGAACCTCAAGGACATCTCGCACCTCAGCAAGTTCCGCTGCCGCGACTAGGCAGCACCACCGACGGTATCTCGGCTGGGATGCGCGCACCGCGCGTGTCCCAGCCGTTTTTCTTTACTCCTGAAGGAGAAGCATGAGATCGGAGACGTTCGCGCCAGTCTGCCCTGTTTCGATATGATCGCCAGTCCGTTCGAGAATTGCCGTGTCATCGAATCGGGCGATACGTGCCTGAAAATCCATACCGTCCGCACGCGCTGGCGTGCCAGGATCAACCATTGCTCCTGCGTGCTGTCCGTTGTCATGGCCATCAGACGCGAGGGAAGCGAAGACCTGTCCGGAAAGGAGCAAACCCGCTGCGACGAGCGCGGTGTGCTGATTGCGTCCTCCGATACCCGAGTTCATGGGCACTCGCAGGGTAGGCTCCCCGCCGGCGATGACCGCGGATTTCGGAATCGAATGCTGCTGCAGTGCGGGGATAAGCACATCAGGAGATTCGTATCGGTCCGCGCCGGCGATGACCGCCGTGTATCCCAGCGACGACGCGACGGATGCCATCGCATCCAAGGCGTTTTGATTCGAGACCATCACGATGTTCGTCACGTTCCGGAAGAGATCTAGATCTTTCGGGGTTTCGGTGAGCTCGAATTCACCAAGATGGAAGCGGTCGATGATGGCTTGCGCGTCCGCGAGCGTGGAGGAATCAGGGAAGGTAGGTCCTGACGCGACGATCTCCGGAGACCCGCCCGGCACATCGGAAAAAATGAGCCCGATGACCGTAGCGGGGGAGAGCAATTTCGCCAACCCGCCGCCTTTGAGCGCGGAAAGGTGCTTGCGGACCGTGTTCAACTCGTGGATGGAAAGCCCTGCCCGCAAGGATGCCGCATAGAGACGGCCCGCCTGATCACACTCGCTTTGCGGCCAGCACAACATTGCCGATCCACCACCGGAGACCATGACGAACACGAGATCATCCTCGCTCACCGCCTCGCATTCCCTTACGAGCCGTTCAGAAAGTTCGAAGTTGCGTGCCGAGGGGAGCGGATGGCTCGCCTCGCATACGTCAATCGTGCGGCAAACCTTTGCTTCGGCGCCCAAGGCAACGCCGCGAACGGCACGGTCACCGAGGATGTCGGCAAGGGCCTCGGCTGCGGGACACGATGCTTTTCCGAATCCGATAACGTGGATGTTCCTGAAGTCATGCAGGTCGAACGCGAAGTCGCGAATATGCAGCATGTCGCCATCGACATGCGCCGATGACCGGATGATCGTATCCGTGTCGACGGCGGCAAGCCCAGCCTCGAGGATATCAAGCGCGTCCGACCGTGCGGGCGTCGTCGCCAATGCATGGCGATTGAGAATGCGTGGGGTGGCCATGGGGCTCAGAGGTACGGTTGTTCCTTGTCGGCAGCCCAATCGCCGATCGATTGAGCGGTCGCGCGCATGATCTCAATGCGTGATTTCTCGGTGTTGTACGCCATGTGAGGGGTGACGATCACGTTCGGAAGGTCCAACAGCGCGTTGTCGGCGACCAGGGTGCGATAGAGCGAGGTTGCGCCCTTCTGAAGGGCATCGGCCTTGTCCGCAAGCTCACGTTCCGCTTCGAGGACGTCGAGGCCGGCACCCCAGAGCGTGCCGTCCTTCAGCGCGGCGACGAGTGCCGGCGTATCGATGACTTCACCGCGGGACGTATTGATAAGAATGCTCCCTTTCTTCATCTTCCCGAACGCCGTCGCATCGATCATATGGACCGTTTCAGGCAGAGCTGGTACGTGCAGTGTGATCACATCTGACGTCGCCAGCAGCTCGTCCATCGGCACATAGCGGAAACCGATGTCGGTCGCGAATGCGGCATCTGGCAGCGCATCATGCGCGATCACCTGCATGCTGAATCCTTTGGCGATCTTCACGACCTCACGACCGATGCGGCCGGTGCCCACGACGCCGAGCGTCGCGCCGATGAGGTCCTTGCCTACGAATTGCACGTTCGAGAAATCGGATGCCTCCCGCATCTGCTCAGAGGCGGGGTACAGATGGCGTGCGACGGCCAGTAAGAGCGCGAACGTGAATTCGGCGACGGGATGGGCGGCATATGTCGTGACGTTGCGTACCTTCATGCCGCGACCTTTGGCATCGCTGACGGCGATATGTTCATAGCCCATCGACCGGGTCGTGATGAGCTTGAGATCGGGGAGTTGTGCGAGGACGTCGGGGGTGAGCTCCGATTTCACGAACACGGAAACCACGTCAGCTCCTGCGGCGCGACCCACAGTCTGAGGGCTCAAGGTGTCTGTATGGAATTCCAACTCAGTGCCTGCGGGGATCGTGGACGCGGAGCGGAAGTACGCTTCCTCTCCCGGCATGGTTTCGAAGAAGACGATTTTCATTCCTTGAGTATACCAACCGATGGACAGCCGACAACTGCCGCGCTAGGATTGGGGATGCAGATGCCCGATATATCCAAGCACATATTGGTTGTGGAGGACGAGAAACCCCTCGCGAAGGCGCTCGTCCTGAAGCTGACAACCGTCGGTTTCACCGTGAAAGTCGCCTACGACGGCCAGGAGGCGGTCGGGTTGCTCGCCAGCGAGCCATTCGATTTGGTGCTTCTCGACCTCATCATGCCCCGCATGGACGGGTTCGGAGTGCTGGAATGGATGAACAAGCAAGGCAAACACCCGAAAGTCATCGTTCTCACGAATCTGGGCCAGGAGGAGGATATCGCGAAGATCAAGAGCATGGGCGTGGACGACTATTTCGTAAAGGCAAACATATCACTGACTGACCTGGTGGAACGCATCAAGGTCGATCTGGGAGCGTAAGTAATGCACCAACTTGATCCTGCCCTGGAACCGATGACTCGGAAGGAGCGGCGTGAGCTACGCCGATTGCAGCGTCGCGATGAGGGAGCGATCCATCAACACACGAAGACCGCGAAGCGCCTCCTCATGTGGAGCATCGCCGCGCTGGTCCTGGTACTGGTCGGCTGGCTCGCCTGGCGCGCCGCGCAGCGCATGCCGGTCGCCGGTGCGCTTTCGGTGCCTGTGGGCGAAGCCGACAATGTCCGTGGTCCCTCTGACGCCCCTGTCACGCTCGTGGAGTATTCGGATTTCCAATGCCCTGCGTGCGCGACCTTCCATCCCATCATCGCGCAGATCCTCTCCGAACCTTCGATTGCTGGGAACGTCCGCTTTGTCTACCGCCATTTCCCGCTTACGAACATCCACAACAAAGCGATGCTGGCTGCGCAGGCGACTCAGGCCGCTGCCGTGCAGGGGAAGTTCTGGGAAGTGCATGACAAGATCTTCGAATCGCAACCTGAGTGGTCCACGAAGTCGGTTGCCGACGCACGGACACAATTTCTCGCCCTCGCGCTGGAACTTGGGCTTGATAGGGAGCGGTGGGAGCGGGATCTGGACAGTGATGCCATCCGCGGACGGGTAGAAGCTGACCTGGAGAGCGGCACATCAGCCGCCGTGACCGGGACGCCTTCGTTCTTCGTGAACGGCGTGTTCGTCGATGTCTTCTCGAGCACGGATGTCGTGGGCGCGTTGCGCGATACGTTAATTTCCGCAGTCAATGCGAATCCCTAAGTGGGCACTGATCATTCTTTTCATCGCGGCCCTCGTCGGGTTCGCTGATTCATCGTACCTGACGGCTGAACACGTCCGCGGCGCCGTGCCTCCCTGCACGGGTGCGGGATGCGATACGGTGCTCACGAGCACGTATGCCAACGTCGGGCCGTTGCCTCTGGCGGCGTTCGGTATGGTGTACTATGGCGCCCTGCTCGTCCTGCTCATCGCGTACCTGGACGTCGGCAGTCGCCGGATCGTGCACGCTTTCGCATGGATCGTGAGCATTGGCATGCTTCTGAGCCTGTATTTCGTGGTTGTGCAGCTGTTCATCCTCCATGCCATCTGCCCGTATTGCATGGCGTCAGCGGCCGTAACCACGGTCATGTTCGGCATCGCCATCTACCTCGTGCGGAAATGCTGATTGGCAATCAAGTTGAAATTGGGTATGCTCTCGCAATAACAAATTATCCATGACCGACAACAAACCATCCTGGCTCTCGGTACCCGTAGCGATCCTCATCGGCGCCCTCTTGATTGCCGGCAGCGTGCTGTACATCGGATCGGATGATACGACTGCGACGATCAGTGACCAGACCGGCGACCCATCGCCGACACCCATCGAGGATTACGAATCCTTGGTCAGCGACACCGACCCTGTGCTGGGCAACGCCGATGCGCCGGTGACCATCGTCGAATTCAGCGATTTCCAGTGTCCGTACTGCCGAAGCTTCTGGCTCTCGACCTTTTCGCAGCTCAAGGCGGATTACATCGATACCGGCAAGGTGAAACTCGTCTTCCGCGATGTTCCGTTGTCGTTCCATGACGCGGCAGGACCCTCCGCGATTGGTGGGCAGTGCGCGCTTGAGCAGGGGAAGTTCTGGGAATATCATGACGAGCTCTTCGCTCAGCAGATGCAGCTTGAGGCTGATCCGACACAGGTCGCGAGTACGGTCACGTACGGCATCACCGAGATCAAAGCCTGGGCACGTTTGGCTGGCGTGAACGGCACCGCGTTCGACGCATGCCTGGATGCCGAAACCTATACTGATCGAATACAAGAAGATATCAGCGCTGCCACTGAAGTCGGCGTAGACGGTACGCCCAGTTTCTTCATCAACGGCGAACCGCTCGTCGGCGCGCAGCCGTACGTGGTCTTTCAGGCGGCCATCGATCGGGCACTCGAATAGCTACTGCACGTTCTCATCCACCGCACGGTGGAGCTGTGCGCGCACGAGCGCAAGCGCTTTGTCGTAGGTACTGTCCGCGGCGTTGCGGACCCAATCCATGACCGGCTCACGGTACTGCGTGGCGAATGATACCGCGCGGGATGCGCCCGTCTTGCATATGTCCACGACTTGATCGTGTGTCGATTGAGGCGCGAAATACCAGAATGCACCGGCTAACAATGCGAGGACGAAGAGGTATCGCATAAACGGACTGAATGAATATTGGTGTTACCGCACACCGACCAACGCGGGATTCAACGTATTCAAGATGACATACGCAGAGAACAAGAGAATGGTGCCGATCACTGCATCCTGGATGATAGTGATCGGATTCTTCATGAATGACGGCTTGATCTGCTCGGGCAGAATATAGCTCAAGCCCGCGATCAGGAACATGATGAACACGGCAAGGCCTACGATTTGGAGGGACTTGCTGTACAGGTCGCTGATGATCGGACCGAACGGCGTGACCGTAAGCTCGGTCACCTGGGCGAACGCAGGCAGCGGTGCAAGGAGCATTACGAGTATCATCAGCAGGGGAAGCCGCTTCATATATATGAGTATACACCATGAGCGGCCGTCTGTTGCCATGGCCGGGGGTTTGCTAGAATAGGGGGCATATGAGCACACGAACCATCGTAATCATCGGCGCTATCGTCGTCGTATTGGCGTTTATCGGAGGCATCGCGCTCCAGAAGAGCCGCGATTCTGTGGATAACCCGACCCCGACCCCGTCGGCATCGGCATCTCCGACCCCCACGGCATCGGTGACCGCGACGCCCACGCCGGTGACGCATGTGATCCGGCGCACGGAGGGCGCATTCGCTCCCGCATCGCTCACGATCCGTGTCGGCGATTCGGTCGTTTTCGTGAACGATGGCACGTCCGGATTCTGGCCGGCATCCGATCCGCATCCGACCCACACGCTCTGTCCAGGCTTCGATGCACGGCGCGCGCTCCAGAAGGGCGAGACCTACACGCTCGCATTCACGCAGGCGCGCACGTGCACGTACCATAACCATCTGGCGCCCGACGAGCAGGGCACCATCATCGTTCGGTGAAACTGTTCCGCGTTCATGGAGGATTCGTCATCCTGGCGGCACTCTGCTTGGTTGCCGTTCCCGCATTGACGCGGGCTGACATCGGTGACGAGATCGCGAACCTTCGTACGCGCGAAGCAGAATTGCAAGCGCAGATCGCCCAGTACCAGCAGCAGGCTGCCGCCGTCGGCGCGCAGTCGAAGACGCTCCAGAACGAGATCACGAAGCTGAACGCGCAAATCGCGCAGATCAACGCCCAGATCCGGTCTTTAGATGCCTCGATCGGACGTACGGGGCTGGAGATCCAGCAGACCGAGATGGACATCATGGAGGCTGAACGCCGCATCCAGCTGCATCAGAGCGCACTTGCCGAGGTCATTCGTGATACGGACGAAACGGATCAGCAGTCGCTGGCCGTGGTGCTCCTCCGCCATGCCATGCTGTCAGAATTCTTCAACCATCTGAATAACGTCCAGCGGACCCAGGATACACTTCGGCTGACCATCCAGGCGGTCAAGGAGGTTCGTGCCGACCTGGACGCGCAACGGGAGAGCCTCGAACAGCATCAGGCCGAGCTCGAGCAACTGAAGGTCCTCGAAGAGATCCAGCAGCGCCAGTTCGCGGATACCACCAACAATAAGAACCAGCTCCTCAAACAGACGAAGGGGCAGGAAGAGCAGTATCAGAAACTCGTGCAGCAGGGACAGAAAGACCTTCAGCGGCTGCGAGAACAGATCACTTACCTGCTTCAGGGCGGCCTGACGCTCGAAGACGCCGTGTCGTTCGCGAAGCTCGCTGCCATCGGAGCAGGCATCCGTCCGGCGTTCCTGCTGGCCCTTTTGGAGGTCGAGTCCCGCATGGGCCAGAACGTCGGAACTGGCAACTGGCGGGACGACATGTACCTCTGCTATCAGCGTCTAGCGACCTACTACCCCTCGAAGCGCGACTATTACCTCAAGCGTGCCGAGGACGAGAAGATCGCCTACCTATCCATCATGAGCGCGCTCGGATTGGATCCCGATTCGCAAAAAGTATCCCGGGAGCCTACCTACGGCTGTGGCGGGGCCATGGGGCCAGCTCAGTTCATTCCGACCACATGGTTGGGCTACGCGGCGGCCGTGACCAACATTACCGGACATAATCCGCCCAACCCCTGGAATTTCCAAGATGCGTTCTCCGCGTCAGCGTTGAAGCTTGCGAAGGGCGGCGCGACCAGCCAAGACCGGGTCGGTGAGATCCGTGCCGCCAAGGCATACATCAGCGGGAACCCGAACTGCACGTCGGCCACCTGCAATTCATATGCGAACACGATCCTGCAGAAGGCCGCCGACATCGAGCGCGACCTGTAAGGGGTGTGCGGAAACGGGGCGGCGTGCTATCCTCCTTCGAGGTCGTTAACCCAATCACCAGAAAGGATGACGATGCGACGCATTCTCAACGTACTCGCCATCGCCTCCGCTGCACTGGTGATCGGTGCGTGCGCGGCGAAAATACAGAACACCGTCTTCCCGGTCGCTGTTCCGGCGGATGTCATCCCGGTCGCAGACTTCGCGTTGCCCCCGTTCGATGAGGACGTGGTCGACGTCGATGTCATCTCAGGCCTCATCGAGGACCTGCCCGATGCGCCCCCGCCGTGCGATCTCATGAAAGCGATCGTCGAACTCGAGCATCGGATGCTGGGCACCGAGCTGAAGGTGGGCACCAAGGATTTCCGGTACGACGAAGTGCGCAACGGCTCGGTCGTGCACATCAAGGACCCTGAGAAGCAGATCGCACTCGGGCTGGTCAATCCGCTCACCTGCGAGACGCACACCACGATCGTCGTGAAGCACGGCGATCAGATCCTTACCCATCCGAGCGTGCAGATCGAACCACGCCGCCGGGCGAACGGCATCCGGTGGAACAACTGGGCGACCGAGTACACGGTCACCAAACCCGAGGGGTATGCCGTGGTCGCGACGCTGTACCCCTACGTGCAGGGGAGCGGCCGGTCGCGGAAGATCATTCCGGTCTTCTACAGCCCGTACAGCGCCATCCTCCACACGCCGAACATGGTCGAGAACGGTCTGTCGTACCTGAGCGGCCTGATCGCGAGCGCGTCCGAGGAGCTCCGACGGCTCCAGGTGCCCTCGCGTGCGTTCCCCGGGACGCTCGTCGCGGACCACGAGCTGTATCACGAGGTCGCGATGCGGCTGGACGCGAACGAGCACATGGACCCCGGCGAGTTCATCCTCGATCCGCGGTTCACCGCAGACCGCATCCACATCATCATCGGCACGAACCGGGATCGGACCGCGCGGTACACCTGCAGCTCGGAGAAGGCGTGCGGCATCTCCCAATTCACCGATCCGACCTACAAGACCATGCGGCGGAACTATCCCGCAGCGAAGCTCATGGCCGACTCTCTCGAGGGACGACGCGACCACTTCAACGTCACCAAAGCGCAGCTGTTACTTCTGGACAGTGATCTCGCCACCTTCATCGAGGCGTTCGGACCCGATGTGGCGACCGATCCTTGGGTCGTCGAAGGCCTCGTCGCGGCATACAACACAGGCGCCGCGCGCGTCGTCAACGTCCGTCGGATCGCGCTCAAAGAAAAGCTCGAGGAATGGACCGAAGCGAAGGGGGTGTGCTCAATACGGAACAAGCGCATCGACTGTCTGCTCGACGAGACGAAGTGGTACATCCTCAAGGATCGGTACCTCCGCAACGAATGGAACAGGCCTGAGGGCATTGCACGGCCCTAACGTCCCGGCACCGCAGGTGTCGGGACCTTTCTTATGCAGCGCACCGCCCCCGGACGGGGGCGGTGCAACCAAGATTACATTACCACTTCTTCGCCGCCTTCTTGGGCTTCTTGGCGGCTTTGCGCTTTTTCGCCATCGAGAGACGGTAGCGATCCATCCCGCATACGCCGAGGCGCATGCCGCATGCATCGCATCCCTCCTGGGTAATCGACCGCAGCCGACCAACGGATGCTGCAGCGATCCGTTCAGTGCCGCGAGCGATGGAAAGCTACGGCACAATTGTAAGGCACGAGGATACGCGTGGATAGGAAATTGAGTGGACAACTCAGCGCACCTCGAACACCTTCGTCCGCGATGCCTCGCCCATGACGAGCGACACACAAGACGGCGCGACCTTGAGCGTGTCAGCGAGCGCGCGGCGAACCGCATCGGTCGCTCGGCCGTGTTCAGGGCGCGCGATGACCGCGATCGTGTACTCGTTCGGCCCATCCTCCTGGACGGACGCGCGACGCGCTCCGGGTTTCACATGCACGGTGATGCGGATCATGGCGTGGTGCCGATCCACCATCTATGGATGCGCTCGTTGAGGTGACGGCGGTTCTCAGCGGATGAGAAGAATTGCCACAGGCCAGGAAAGACCGAGGAGAGGAGGATGAAGGCGATGATGGGAAGGAGATAGCGGTCAATGCCGGGGATGGCCGAACCGAGCCAGTAGCCAAGGAGGGGGACGCCGATGCCCCAGATGACGCCGCCGACGACGTTGTATCGCATGAACGTCTGCCAGTGCATGTTGCCGACGCCCGCCAGGACCGGCGCGATCGTCCGGATGACGGGAATGAAGCGGGCGAGGATGATCGTCTTCGGACCGTGCTTGGCATAGTACTGCTCGGCGCGGACGATATGCTTCGGGTCCAGGAGGAGCGAATCCTTGCGTGAGAACACCGTGGGGCCGAACCGACGGCCGAGCCAGTAGCCGACGTTGTCGCCCAAAACCGCCATCGAGAACGCGATGACGATCAGGACCGCGATGTTCAGGTATCCCTGCGACGCCAGGAATCCCGCGGTGAACAAAAGCGAGTCGCCGGGGAGGATGACGCCGATCAGGAGCCCGGATTCCGTGAACACGATCACGGCGACGCCGAGATACCCAGCGGTCTGGATGAGTCCGGTGAGGTCAAGCATATGCCCGTATCTTAGCGCTTCACGTGCCCGTAGGGAACGCGCGGTGTCTGCCCGCTGACCGCGACGAGTTGCGCATCACGGACGTCATACACCGCATCTTTCCGTTCGATGACGATGCGCCACCCGCGTTCTTTCGCCAGACGGGCGAGGGGGAGCGAGGGATTGAATGCGATCGGTTTCCCGACATGCGAGAGTAGCGGCACATCGCCTTCCGAATCACCGATCATGACTGAATTACGACGGTCGATGCTCATGTTGCGATCGGAAAGGAATCGGCGGAGGATCGCGATCTTGTCCATCCACGCATGGCCGGGCATGGGGACACCGTTGTCGATGCTTCGTCCGGTATAGATGCCGTTCTTCACTTCCAACGTGTGACCGATGGCGGCATCGAACTTCAACGCACGGGCGAACCGCCGCACCATCGGCTCGGGAGAGTTCGAAATGACGAGGATGAAATATCCTTGCTTCCGAAGGTCGGTCAACAGCTGACGGGGGAAGCGATGGACCCGATCCTTCTGCCAGGCGATGACCGTGCGTACCGCGGGCTCGATCTTGGCCACCGAACAGCCGGCGATGTTCCTGTAGAATACATCGACCAACTGCATGAGGTAGTCATTGTAGTGGCCTTTCCGGTTCAGCCAGAGAAGATACTTGCGTTCAACCTTCGCGCTCGCGTGCCGGGGGAAGATGCCGCGCCGGGCCAGCTCATTGAAGAGCTCGATGATGAGGGAGGAACGGAACACCGTCCCATCGATGTCGAAAATGGCGATGCGCTGTTTTTTTGCCATATCGTTGGTATATGGCATAGTATCGTGCTATGTCCTCGCGTCAAGCCAGCCGGATCGTCTATGTCGCCCTTTCCGGTGGCGTGGATTCGGCTGTCGCCGCATCGCGTGTGGTGCGCGCCGGTCATCGCGTGGTTGGGGTGTTCATGCGCCCATGGCAGCCGCCCGGAGTGCGGTGCCTCTGGGAGCGGGAGCGCGAGGATGCCTTGCGCGTCGCGTCCCATCTGAACATCCCGTTCCTGGATTGGGACTTCTCAAGGCAGTACGGCAGGTCCGTCGCCGACCCGATGGTCCGCGACTACCGCGCGGGACGCACGCCGAACCCCGATGTCGAATGCAACCGCCACATCAAGTTCGGTTTGTTCGCGGCACGCGCGTTCAAGGATGGCGCGGACATGATCGCCACCGGTCATTACGCGCGCATCGTGCGTCGCGACGGTCGGCTGTACCTTGCCGCCGCGCGGGACACGAACAAGGACCAGACCTATTTCCTCTGGGCGATACCGCCCCGCGTATTGGATCGGACACTGTTCCCGGTCGGGGGCATGACGAAGGCCCAGGTGCGAGCGCATGCCCGTCGCGTCGGTTTATCGGTCGCCCAGAAGAAGGATTCCCAGGGCGTGTGCTTCGTCGGTGATCTGGATGTGAAGGGATTCCTGGCATCCCGCATCACGCCACGGTCAGGACGGATCGTGCATCGTGACGGACGAGAACTGGGAACGCACGATGGGGCGGCATTCTATACGATCGGCCAACGGCACGGGCTCAATATCACGACAGGCGGCGGCCCCTTCTATGTGTGCGCGCGGGACGTGCGCCGCAATGTCATCACAGTGGGGGATGAGCAGGACCTGTACTCGACCGAAGCACGCATTCGGGACACGCGCTGGTTCGGCGACGCTCCGGAGACGGGAAGCCGCATCCAGGTGAAGATCCGCTACCGCACGCCCGCCGTACCGGCGGTCATGCAACGAGGTGGACGCATCCGATTCCTCCGCCCGGTCCGGGCGGCGGCACCGGGGCAGTCGGCCGTCATCTATCGCCGTGCCCTGCTTTGGGGCGGCGGCATCCTTGCGTAATGCCGGTTTTTGAGCTACGATAGCGGCATACTATCGTATTTACGCACTGTCCGGACGATGATGCCCACCGATCGCATTCGAGATATCCGAGACGTGGCCACCGCCGTGGCCGGTTCAGTGCGCCTGGAACATGTCATTGACACTGTCCATCCCGGCCATCGCGGTCGGACTTATCGTTGGATTTCTCTTGCGCAAGTTCCTTGCGACGCGCAAGAGTGCGCAAGCTGAAGCGCGGGCGCACGCGGTTCTCAACGAAGCGAAGACGAAAGCGCAGGAGATATTGATGGAGGCCAACTCCAAGGCGTTGGGGGTTTTGGACGATGCCAAGCGCGAGGAAGGGGATCGGCGCAAGCAGCTGGATAAGATCGAGAACCTTCTGGAGAAGAAGGAAGAGGAGCTCGATCGGCGCGCGGGCGAGATCTTACAAGATCGCGATACCGTGAAAGTGGAAACGGAGAAGGCGGCAGAGCTGCAAACGGAGCTGCATGCCATCCGCGCTAAGCAGCTCGCAGAGCTCGAGCGCGTGTCGGGTTTGAAGCGCGAAGAGGCGAAGGAGCGGATGCTCACGAAGGTGAAGGAAGAGTACGCTGAGGACTTGTATCACCAGATGCAGCGGCTGGACGCGGAGAACCGTGACAAGATCGAAGCGAAGGCGCGCGAACTCCTCACGCTGGCGATCCAGCGCTATGCCGGCTCCCACATCGCCGATGCGACCACCACGGTCGTGTCCCTACCCTCGGATGACATCAAGGGCAAGATCATCGGCAAGGAAGGACGCAACATCAAGACCTTGGAACGCATGTGCGGCGTCGACATCATCATCGACGACACGCCAGGAACCATGGTGGTCTCCGGGTTCGACCCGGTCCGCCGGCAGATCGCGAAGATCACGCTCGACAAGCTCATCGCCGACGGCCGCATCCATCCCACGAAGATCGAGGAGACCGTCGAGAAGTCCCGCACGGAGATCAACGAGAAGATCCGCGAGGCCGGAGAGGCCGCCCTCATCGAGTGCGGTGTCGGCATGGTGGACCCCAAGCTGGTCTATCTGCTCGGACGGTTGGCATTCCGTACCAGCTTCGGCCAGAACGTGCTGCTGCACTCCATTGAGATGGCGCACGTCGCCGGCATGCTAGCCGCCGAACTGGGCGCGGATGTGATGGTCGCCAAGAAGGGCGCACTCCTGCACGACATCGGCAAGGCGGTGGATCACGAGGTGCAGGGCACCCATGTCGAGATCGGCCGGAAGATCCTCGCCAAGTTCGGCGTGGACCAGAAGGTCATCCAGGCGATGGAGGCGCACCACGAGGAATACCCCTACGCGACCTTGGAATCCCGCATCGTGCAGGCCGCGGACGCCATTTCCGGCGCCCGACCGGGAGCCCGACGCGACACCGTCGAGATCTATCTGAAGCGCCTGGAGGACCTGGAGCGCATCGCCACGACCTTCGAGGGCGTGGAGAAGGCCTATGCCCTGCAGGCAGGCCGCGAAGTGCGGGTATTCGTCACTCCTCAGAAGATCGACGATCTCTCGGCGCTGCAATTGGCGCGTGATATCGCCACGAAGATCGAGACCGAGATGCAATATCCCGGAGAGATCCGCGTGAATGTCATCCGCGAGACCCGAGCAGTCGAATATGCTCGATAAATGCATACAACCCGCCGAAAGGCGGGTTGTGCGTCGTATAGAAAAGATAGACCTCCCGGTAGGGAGGTCGTGGGTACGGGCGGGGATATTTCATTGCCTGCGCCGATGAGTTGGGCAAGGCTC
>DATEYD010000048.1:0-1025 GCA_035583445.1 Minisyncoccota bacterium | reverse complement strand
AACCCCTGTAAGAATCTCTGGAACATGCCCGCGATCCACTGGAACGGCATAGTCACTCCCTGCACCTACGACTGCGACGAGCGCTACGTCTTCGGTGATCTGAGGAGCGATTCCTTTAGAAACATTTGGCATGGCGCCGAGTGTCGTCGCCTTCGGCGTGAATTCCGCTTGGATTGGGAAGGCATCTCCCTCTGTAACCAATGCAGCTATGCCTACCAGGGCGGGAGCTGCATTGATGAGATCATCGCCGAGGCCCACTTCTTCAATAGTGTGCGCCCGTGAAGACGCGAGTTCTGCACCACCGTGAATGACGGGCGTCACTCCAGTCGTCAGGGGCCTGCTCTATCGGTCGTTGTCGCCTCTTACAACGCCGCACAGACCATCCAAGGGTGTCTCAGATCTCTGTTGAGTCAAGAGACGGAAGAGGATTTTGAGATCATCGTCGTTGACAGCTCCACGGACTCCACCCCCGAACTCGTCGAAGAAGAATTCCCCAAGGTCAGGTTGTACCGCTTCCCGAAAAGGAAGTTCTGCGGCGATGCTCGGAATATCGGGGTGTCCGTCGCCAAGGCCGATATCATCGCCCTGACCGACGCGGATTGTACCGCTCCTCGGACGTGGGTGGCCCAGATCATCCAGGCTCACCAATCCTCCTACTCGGCCATAGGTGGCGCTATCGCCAACGCAGAGCCTAACGGGCTGATAGGCTGGGCGGCCTACTTCTGCGAATTCAGCAGATGGATGCCGGGAACAGAACCACGTTGGCTGGATGACATCGCCGGGGCGAACATGTCTTACAAGAAGAATGTCTTCGACACGTATGGCCCCTTTCTAGGAGGCACCTATTGCTCGGATAGTGAGTTCCACTGGCGGCTTGGTCGCGCTGGCCAGCGCCTACGATTCTTGCCCGACATCGTCGTCTCCCATCACAGCATTGCCAACCTTCGGGAGTTCGTGCAACATGAGTTCGAGCACGGTCGGTGCTTCGCGCGCGTGCGACAGCAGGGTCGATGCTTCTCGAGGCT
>DATEYD010000047.1:0-1086 GCA_035583445.1 Minisyncoccota bacterium | reverse complement strand
ACAAGCTTCCCGGATTCCACGAAGTCCAGGTCGAAGTCCTTCACCCACGGTTCCTTCTCGAGCGCGTCGAGGACCGACTCGAGGTCCTCCTGCGAGCCGGACATCTCGACCAGATCCCTCACGCCGTACTTTCCCGAAGGGCGCCTGTCCACAATCCGTATCGAGACTGAGTACCGGGTCGGCAGTTCCGTGAGCCACACCCTCGGGATCCTTAGGCGCAGCTCGGCCTCAATCATTCATGCACTCCGGATTTCCGAACCGTCTGGAGCGTATTTCAAGTTGTTGCGGATCGGATTGGGGATTCGATGCGTAGAAACCCGCGGAGTGCGCGAAGTCCCCGACGCCCTATCCCGGACAAGTCTCAAAGGTAGACGTCCGAAAAAGCATCATTTCCACTGAACATCGTGCAACCATTGCACCGATTCGTTCATCCTTCTTTCGTACCGCGCCAGTGCAGCTCTGCAAATTTCTTTATACAATGTTAATCATTCACGCACGGAAAGTCGAGGATGTCTCCGAAAAGGAGACGTGGGGAGGAGCACACGGGGATTCTACATCCTCGCTTGTGTCTTTTCTTCATTCTTCTGCAGGGGACAATCAGGGAGGAGGACCAAAGTTGAGTAGATCAGCGGTAGCTATGCTTATGTGCGCCGTCATGGTGCTCGTAGCTGCGGCCCCGCTTGTCACCGGAGGCGATTATTTGATCGTCAAGGGTGACAAGGGACCGAACGCGAGCGCCGTGACGTGGAATTGGTCGCCGACGGACAATGGTTACTGGTACGCCACGATAGACAATCACGGCCTCAGATGGCTCGTGCTCGATGTGTGCGACAACACCACGGGCACTCCCATGGAGATCCTGCACCAACGGATCCGCTTCGCAGCCTACGAGGCGTACCCCATCGGCATCGTGTACTCCGAGTCAGTCTTCATGACGAGAGGGTCGCTCTACGAGATCACTGCGACGCCGAACGGGCAGAGAGGGACTTACGCAATCGCGTCGGACACCTTCGTGATGAACACGCCACCGGTGGCGATGTTCACGGCAACGATGGACTGGATGATGGTCTCGGCAGACGCATCGTC
>DATEYD010000046.1:0-1020 GCA_035583445.1 Minisyncoccota bacterium | reverse complement strand
AACTACTTCGAGAAGACCTTCGACGACGTGGCCGACTTCGGAGACAATACCGACCGGGTGAACTTCATCATGCAGAGTCCCACGCTGGGCGCGACATCGATGATGCGCTACAAGCCAGCGTCGGGGAAGACGGGCAAGGTGAACTGCCTCGCGCTCTCGTGCGACTTCGGGAACCTGCTTATCAGCGGGGCCTACGCTGCGGTTCAGAACGGAACGCTGATCCAGGTCCGCTTCGACTCCACGATCAAGTTCGAGACGAAGTTCAACTGGACGGGCCTGAGCGGATACATCGGAGGGGCGGACGACTCAGGATCGGAGAACGAGGTCATCATCCCCGGCTACGAGATGGAGATCGCCACAGGCACCGTGATCGACGTGCGGTTTACGGGAGCGGTCAACGTCAGGCGCATGGTGTACATCGAGCTTCATGGGACGCTCGACGACGGGACCGTGGTGCGCGTGGCTGAGAAACAGGCCGTCGATGGGACGACCGCGACCAACGTGGCGCTCTACACCGTGCCCGCAGGCAGGACGCTCTATTGGGACTGCATCACGATCTCAACGCGGCACATCGACCTCTACGCCTCGAAGGGATACATAGTCTACAACGGGATGCCGGTCATGGCGTTCGACATTATCCAAACCGACGTGGGCGGCGTGAACGGACTCGTGTTCCCGTTCTGGGAGCTTCCCATCACCGAGGGCAACAGCTTCGGCCTTCGCGTCGACAGCTTCGAGTGCGGAGAGGAACTGCTCGCGGCGGCGTTGTACGCGAGCGAGATCGTGAACTGCCCAGGCGGAAGCGGTGCCTTCAGGCCGGTGGGATCTGCGGTGGTGAGGAGGATCGGACGATGAGCGTGAAGATCGAGGACACCAAGATCATCCACTGCGGGACTTCCAGCCCGACGACGGGCGCAGCTACCAACGCCGACAGCCTGCCCGTTGCGAGCGTGGAGGAGGACGGTGTGGCGATGGGCTACTCGCCAGGAGTGGCGAACGTGGCGACCGGGCTTTACAGGA
>DATEYD010000045.1:0-1405 GCA_035583445.1 Minisyncoccota bacterium | reverse complement strand
GGTTGGCCGGCCACCGGGAGCGTATGCGTGTCCATGCAAAATGATATCTGTGTTCAGTTTCGTATGAACCAGGTCAGATTCGTAGAGCAGGCTTGTAGTCGCGGGATCTCCACCATACTTGGGGGCCATGCAAACGGGCTCCTGTTCCTCAGCGAGCTGCATGGGGCCATCTCCGGTGATCCGGTACGTCGCCTTCACCGCAACCAGCCATGTCTCGGCCCCGTTCTTGTCGCGCACCCAAGCTCGTTCAGCGGCAAAAGGAGTATAGTTCTCGATCATCCACATGCGTACCACTTTCTGCGGACTATGTCCTCAGGGAGCTTCGTAGATGCCTCCCAGTGTGCCGTCAGTTGATCTGTACGGAGCCTCCTTTGACTCGATTGACGCCGGAAGAACGGGTCAGGACGTATGCGCCCCGGATGAGCACCTTGCCGGCGCGGGTCAGAGTGATGGATGCCTTGCCGCATTTGAGCACGATTTGCTTCTTTGCCTCGAGACTGATCGTTTCATCGTCTATCGTCGCGGTGAGGGGAGCAGCTTGGCGGGCAGGGGCGTCCGGTGGTCTGAGCAGCCCGATGACGATGGGACGGTCCGGGTCGCCGTTAGGGTAGGCGATCAGTGCTTCCTGACCGCGTTCCACGGCGGCCGTCAACTGTTCATCCGTGAGGTCGGCTACCACTCGCGCGAGCTTCGGGACCGAGTCGCCGCAGTCCAGCAGCACCCGGCCCGATGTGTCACATTCCACGATACGCCCGATCTCCACTCCGAGGGACCCTATCGGGACCTCGCAACCGGCGCCCGTCTCTCTGAATTCTGCACGTTCTTCGTCACACATAGGATTCCCATTCACAGCCACTCAGTTCTCCAGGATCTTCTTGCCCTTCACGACGACGTTGCCGGATGCCTTGACATTGACGTTCCCGGACCCCTTGAGGGTGATGTCTTTGCCGCTGATCACGATGGTGCCGTCTTTCTTCATCAGGATGCTGGCCTTGCCGGTCTTGACCAGGATCTGGTCACCGGCGTTGACGATGAGGTTCTTTCCGACCCCAACGGTCTGGTCTTTTCCGACGTTCAGGCCATAGTCTTTACCGACGCTCTCGGATTGGTCCACACCGACACTGATGGCCTGAGAAGCACCGACCACGACGGTCCGCGCCGCTCCCACGGTCACTTCCTGCGCGACGCCGACCGTGATCGCCTCGTTGATACCGACGGTGTGGGTCCGGTTCATGCCGACGGTGACAGTCTCATTCTGGCCGACTTGTCGCGTGCGGTTCTCCCCGACAGAGAGCGTCTCGTTCTTGCCGACCGACTCCGTCCGATTGTTGCCGATCTGAATGGTCTCGTTGTTGCCGACGCTCTCGGTCTTGCTGTCTTCGACGACGATATCCTCGTTCTTCTG
>DATEYD010000044.1:0-4532 GCA_035583445.1 Minisyncoccota bacterium | reverse complement strand
CTGTCGTTGGCTGTGATGCTCGCCATGGTCGCTCCTTGCCTGTGGAGCGGCGTTGCGCATGCAGCGGAGTCAGAATGTGAAGCGGTTCAGTACAACCTGTACTTCGGCGACCTGCATTCTCATACCTCATACTCGGACGGTGAGGGCACGCCCGACGATGCCTATGAGGCCGCCCAGAATGCGGGCGCGGACTTCCTGGCGCTCACGGACCATGGCTACCTCCTGCTGGACTCTGAGTGGGCGGACACCATCCGGTCCGCGGACGAGCACACCTCTTCTGAGTTCGTGGCGATGGCGGGGTACGAGTACTACATGCCCGGGATAAACGAGATCAACATCTACGGGACGGAGAACATGCCTCCGGGGTCGGATGCGAGGTCCGGCATATACACTGAGGCGGGCCGCATGACGGACGGCGCCATCGTGCAGTGGCTCTACGACTGGATCGCGCAGGAGCCTGGCGCGATCGGCCAGTGGAACCACCCCATATCCTATGGCTGCCCCTACTGCTTCGACTGGTACAACTACGCCTACCTCACGGAAGAGCGCGACGATGGGATGGGTATGGTCGAGTGCTACAACGGCAACGACCGCTCGGCCAGCTACATCATCGCCCTGGACCAGGGCTGGCACGTGATGCCGACAGCGACTGCGGACACCCACTCCGCGGACTGGATATCCGGATCGGAGCTGAGGACCGTGCTGCTCGCGCCCAGCTTGGACCGCGAGGACCTGTACGACGCCATGAGGGACGGCCGCGGATATGCGACTCTTGACAGCAACCTGCGCATCACCTACACGCTCAATGGCGAGGTCATGGGCTCGGTGCTCTCGGGCAGCTCCTCCTTCGTTGCGAGCGTACACGTTGAGGACCCGGACGGGGCTCCGGCCGATGCGATCTCACTTGTCGAGATCGTTTCGGATGGCGGCGTCGTTGTCGCGAGCATGGAAGGCGACGGTTCCGCCGTGCTCGACTGGACGGTGACGCTCACATCGGATGACGCCAGCTACTACTTCCTGCGGGTGTACACGGAGTCGGGCGAGGTCGGCCTGCCCGGCGTGACCGCGTGGACTGCGCCCGTGTGGACTGGGCAGTGATTCCAGGGCCGGATGAAGAGAATAAGAATTCCCGCGGCCGTCTCATATCGGGCGGCCGCGGTCCTAATCGGTTTGCCGTCTCACTCGTCCAGGGTCACCAGGCTATCGTCGTACGGCTGGGTGTACAGGAAGACGAACTCGTCCCACCACGTGTCGACGACGAAATCGAGGCCCCAGTACAGCGTGTTGACGCCGTAATCCACGGCCTCTTGCAGGGTCTCGAACTGGTACGCCGGGTTGATCCAGTGCCAGCAGTGCGTGAAGTACGCCGATATGCCAGTCGCCCTCATGATCGCCCCTCCAGCTGCCGTAACGTGGTCCTCGTAGACGACGACCTCTTTCACGGACTGGAATACGGCGTCGGTGTACGGGAACAGCTCGGGTATCTTCTCGCCCAGCTTCTCGGCGTAAAGGCCCAGGTCTATGAACGGCTGCTGCTCGCCGCTGCTGGACGGTATCTTCGGGGTCTGCGACTCCGCGGACTCGATCGCCCCTCTGAAGCTGGAGTCGTCAAGGTATCCGTCGAGGATGATCTTCCTGGTGAGGGCGTCCACATTGTCGACCAACGTCTGCACGGGCGCTCCCAGCCTGAAGAACGACATCGCCTGGTCCCCGAAGCCTCCGATCCCGGCCCCTGCCGAGTAGTCCTCGTAGAACGTGGCGAAGGAGTCGACGACAGCGATGCCGATCTGCTCGTCGGTCAGCCTCGGTGTCTGCGTCATCGCGTTCAGGATGCCCGTGTAGTCCTGTCCGAGCACGGACACGAGCGTGATGGATGCGAACATGTAGTCCGCGATGTCCATGTTCTCGTACGCGACATCGATCATGCCCATGAGGCACGCGTCGTAGCCGAGTATGGTCAGCCTGTAGTCCTCGTCGATCCCGTCGCCGATGATCTTGTCATTGGCCGCCTGGATCGCGTCGGCCGTCTCCGGAACGGTCAGCCTGGAGACCCAGCCGAGAACCGGGTCTGCGAAGTGGCTGTCGTCGTAGCAAACGCCTCTCCAGCCGCCTCCGTGGTCCCAGAGGATGAGCATGTACTTGTCCGCAGGAGCGTAGTCGACCGCCTGCACGATGAAGTTCGTGAGCGTCTCACCGGCGCCCATGTCGAGCTCGCTCTCCACTCCGGGGAGGCACGGCTCGCCCGTGACTTCCTCGCAGTCGCACGTGTGCTCGTAGGTGACTGGGTCAATGTGGTCGGAGCCCTCCTCGACGACATACCAGTGCGTCCCCTCGATGTACGTCTCCGTGTCGACGAGCGTGACAACCGTCACGCCGTTCTTTGACCCGACGGCTTCCATCTCGTCGAGGTCCATGAGCGCGTACAGCTCGAGGTTGTTGTCGCCGCACACATAGACCATCACGGTCCACGTCGGGTCGGTGGTCGCAGTCACGGTCTTTGGCGCCGCGGAGGCCGCTACGCCCGCGAAGGCGATGGCGACCGCCAGAAGGAGCCCAATGGTCACAGAACTCAGGTTGCTTCTGATCACTATGTATCCCCCTCAATGTGTCATCCGGCCGATGAACGGATTTGATCATCGTCCGACAGGGCGAGAAATCCCGATGATGCTATAAGAGCCTTTCTGCGAGTCAGTATGCCCCGGCAGGGTTTGTGTAGCGCAGTGTTTCGGGACCCAAAAGGAGGAAATACCCGTTCGGCGCGTAGATACAGCATCTCGAGTGTGGTTCGAGAAGGAGGTGAGGGGGAATGGTGTTCGTCAATATCGGCACGTATACTGTGAGTCAGGACAGGAGGGAGGAGTTCCTCGGGCTCATGAAGAGGATATCGGAGCACATGAGGAAGAATCCTGAAGTGTTCAGGCCGATCAAGTCACACAGGCTGTACACGAGGGAGTTCGGCGGGGTCTACGGTGACTTCGTCGACATGTGGGAGTTCGAGAACTGGACCGAGTACGAGAATTACCTGAAGACCTACGGGTCGGACAAGGCGTGGGCCGGGCTGTGGGGAGAGGTCATGCGCCTGGTCGAGCCGTCGTCGCACACGTGGGCGAATCTGACAGAGGTCCAGTGAGATCCGCGCCCGTGGAGGCAGCTGCTGGGGGAATGTGCAGGTCGAGTGTCCTTCCATCTCTTCTCGAGCTACCCACCCGCGCCTTCTCTTCCTGCGCGGTATCTGATGAGGAGCATAAGCAGGACGAAGACCATGAGGACGCCGAGGAACCCTCCCAAGCAGCACCTTTCATCCGCGGGGGCATAGGCCATAATCAACGCCCAGTATAGCACGAGGATTCCCATGGCAGCGACGGTCAGGATGAGGGTGATCCTCCACTGCCCCCTGGTCTGCGACATCTTGGCAAGCGTGGCGAAGGGCCACCCCTCCCAGACCATATAGGGTTTCTCGAACCCATCTTCGTACGGGACCGGCTCTTCGAGAGCGGTGGTTGTTTCGATGCTGGCGTTGCACTTGGGGCAATACATCAGTCTCGGGGGGAGAGGCACGCCGCAGTCGGGACACCTCACGATCTTGCCGCCGCATTTCCTGCAGAACGATGAGTCCTGCTGAATCGCCGTCCCGCATACCGGACAGTTCAGCGCGTCATCCATGTACTCGAAAGAATGCCTTCTTGGTGTTTCTCCCTTGTCGCGGGTTTCCGAATGTCCTAGGCTCGGTGATGCAATAGAGATGTGACGGCCGGAATCACAAGCCTCTCTCGACGATATGTTCGCACACTCAGGAACGGGGCGCGCGCTTGTGGCGACAATCGTCTGATGTCTGTCCGTTCAGCGCAGGGTCTGATCGAATGTGTCTACGGCAAGGGTGCTGCACAGGTCCTCAGCGTACCGCACGTGGTCCTCACTGTGAGAGGCCACGCCGTTCTGGACAAGGTAAGGTTTGAGGTCGTAGTCCATCGCGCCGAAGTAGGTCGCCAACACGCAGCCGCTCGCGCTCAGGCCCGCGATCAACACGGTATCGCACCCTTTCTTCCGCAGGATGGCTCCGAGCTCGGTCTTGCCAAAGGCGCTCGGATAGTGCTTCGAGACCTTGAGGTCGGTCTCTTCGACCTCAACCTCCGGAGGGAATTCGAACGGCTTGATGCCGGGCAGCAGCCCCATCTCCTTGTCCTCGTGATAGACCACGACGATCGGGTGCTTGTTCCGCCTGAACCATCCGATCGCCCCGTTGATGGCATCGAGGCGCTTCTCGACGGACTTCTTGAGATCCGCGTTGTCGTCAAGCCAGATGTTCTGGATATCGAGTACGATGAGTGCAGGTTTCATGTCCGTGCCCATGTGGTCGATTGTGGTCGTGTTTCATATTTGTTTTGAACCAATCGGAAAAGTCATCGTTCATCGGCGGCTGGCCACTTGCGGTGAGCCCGGGTCTAGTGGACCATCGTGTACGACTGCTCTCGCGCGAACCACTCGAGATGGTGCGGCCCGAGGACTCCCTTGCCCGTGTCCCCGCTCTCCTT
>DATEYD010000043.1:0-1294 GCA_035583445.1 Minisyncoccota bacterium | reverse complement strand
CCTCGCGGTCTACGGAGGGGCGCTCTACGTCGTAGAGCCGCATCGTCCGAACGTCGTCAGGATGTCCAACCCCTTCGGGTTCAACCGGGACATCGACACGGACCGTTTGCCAAAGGCCCCTCTCGATGGCGCAAACATCTGGGATGAGTACGCCTGGTTCACGGCATCGGACGAGGCCGGAACGCCGATCACGGGGCTCTGCGCCAGCGGCACGAAGCTCCTGGTCTTCACCGAGCGATCGACGCACGCCTGGGTTGGCAACACGGCGAACGGGGCTCAGGCCGTGCTGGACCCGCTGATCGGCTGCATCGCACCGGACAGCATCGCATCGGTTGAGGACGCCGTCTTCTTCCTGGCAAGCAACGGCGTCTACTCGCACTCCGGTGGCAAGAACTCACTCCTGTCGCACGCGATTCAGAAGACGATGGAGAGCCTCAACCGCTTCTCGCTCACTGGCGCGGTCGGCGTGGCCTACCACAAGAAGTCGCAGTACCGACTCGCCGTCTCCCAGGGAACCGCGAGGGAGAACGACAGCGTCCTCGTCTACAACTGGCGGGCGGGTTGGTGGTCGAAGTTCGGGCTGTGGCCGAATGCGCCAGACTTGTTCTTCGCATACCCGGTATCGGCCGCTTTCTCATTGCAGGACCCCGAGTTCGACGACCTCCTCATCGAATGCGACTACTCGGCGAATGTGTACGTATCGGATTACGGAATCTACGACAGCCCGTCGAACGGCAACGTGTCCGGGCTGATCGTGTTCGCCAGGATCGGGTTCGACGATCAGTACCCGAAGACGATCAGGGGCGTGATGTTCGAGGTCAAGACGCTCGGCGGAGGCGCAATCTCGCAGGCATTCATTTTCAAGGACGGCCAGGACCACGCTGGCACAACTTCGACCGAGGACTACACTCCTCGAGCCGGTACGCAGGCGATCAGCATGTCCCCTGTCGAGTCCGACGACACGGGGACGGTATACACAGACAACACCTTTGCCGCCGGGGCCTGGACGTCTCCGACCTTCAAGACGCGCAAGACGAGCATCACGAGCACGACGTACGGGATCGGGCAGACCGGACGTTACTTCACAGTGGCCGTCTATTCATGGTTCCACCCGATGCAGATCCGTGGCTACCAAGCCGACTTCATCAAGAGGGAGAACTCGCGATGAACGGTGTCTTCAACCCGGCCACTGATGCGACGGACCCCAGCGTCAGGGACGCCATCGCGCAACTGTTCGACTCGAAGCAACTCACTGTCGGAGACCACTTCCGCATCAAGGAGATGGTGTCGAAGG
>DATEYD010000042.1:0-1821 GCA_035583445.1 Minisyncoccota bacterium | reverse complement strand
TCGAGTGGTACGACGGGACGGTTTCCTTCGGCACCAACAGGAGCGGCGAGGTGACTCTTCCGGCGGACTACACGTTCGATCCCTTCACGGACTTCGGTACGCACACCTGGGTCGATGGCGTGACCTTCACGGCTCTGGGGCTGTTCACGGTGAACTGCACCGATCTGGACTACGGGGCTTGGGGCGAGCTGATGGATATCGAAGTCGTCCTGACGCCTGCGGTGATCGACCACTTCGTCGTCGAGGGCATCGAGAGCATGTGGGAGGGCAACTACTCCGACGTGACGGTGACCGCGTACAACGACTACGGGAACGTCTTCAACACGTACGAGGGCACCATCCACTTCTCGACGGATGCGACGGGCGCCTACGAGTTGCCTGCGGACTACACGTTCACGCTGGTCGATGCCGGCGTGCACACGTTCCTCGCAGCCGTGATGTTCGAGGAGGCGGGGACGTTCAGCGTGACGGTCGAGGACACCATCGTCCCCACGGCGACCGGAACGCAGACCGACATCGTGATCGGTGGCGTCCCCTATGCTGACTCGTTCGTGCTCGAGTCTGACGATTCGACAGTCCCGGTGGATGCGTTGTTCTCGGCCACGCTAACCGTGCTTGATCAGTACGGCAACGTGTTCGACAAGTATGTCGGAACCGTGCAATTCACATCCTCGGACACGGGAGCAATCCTGCCTGCGGACTACACGTTCGTTGTCGGGGACGCGGGAGTGCACACATTCGTCGACGAGATCTCTCTGAGCGCAGCGGGCACATGGACGGTGACCGTGACGGACACTGTGGACTCGTCTCTCACGGACAGTGTCGACATGACCGCGACCGAGGGTGGATGGCAGGAGATAGACCTCACCGTGTACGACATGTTCGGGCCGAGCTGGGGAGAGTGGTGGCAGTTGAGGACTGATTACTACACTGCCGACTGGGTGCTGAACAGCGCGACGGGACAGAACACGATGGTGTTCAGACCGCTGAGGTCCAAGAACGTGCCCGAGAAGTACCAGCAGATAATCTACGCCCCGTACAGGATGTCAGTCGAGGGCAGCAACGTCTCGGACATCAACACCGACACGCCGTTGTTCATGCCGCGGTTTGGACCTGCGGGCGTGGCGGGGGCGGATGCGGTATTCGACATATACTTCGAGTACCTCGACCAGGCCTGGTGGGACGGCTACTGGATCCCCACCTGGGGCAGCGAGCCCGATTTCGATGACACGTTCTACCCGGGCGCGAACGACGGATACTACGTGGGCGTCGTGTACAACGTGACCATGAACCAGGAGGCCGCATACGCTTTGCTGAACATGCCGACTGGATCAGATCCAGCGACCTGGTGGACCGCGAACGGCGACACATACACGGACGACTGGCTGAGCTGGATCGAGAACCAGGGGGACGTCGCATACGACATCTACTGCGGGTACGAGTGGGACTACGAGCCGTTCAACACATGGGCCGACCTCACGGACCTGGGCGGCGGACAGGTCGAGCTGACCATCGGCCACCTGGTCTGGGGCTACGAGGTCCTGATGACGAGATGGCTCAGCGCTTCCGGCCTATGCGAGCACGAGAACTGGTGGGAGGACTTCCAGCTCGACGCGACGCTGGATGAGGCACAGAGCAACATCACAGCGGACGGAGTCGTCCAGTACCAGCTGCACGCGGTGAGGCAGAACGCCAGCGCCGGAACGGAAGGGGCTTGGGTGTTCGAGGCCACGAACATCGACTACATAACCCAGCCGGGACATCCGTCGGATTACACGCTGTACGAGACCCTGATGTACGAGAGCTGGAACGCCGCTGATG